>CAZHAN010000055.1:0-5508 GCA_964530575.1 uncultured Rhizobiaceae bacterium
TTATGAAAAGCTTTCTGGCATGACTGGAACAGCTATGACAGAAGCGTCAGAATTTAGCTCAATTTACAGTTTAGATACTGTAGAAATGCCAACCAACGTCGCCTGTATTCGGAAGGATCATGATGATGAGGTTTATAGAACTTCTTCTGAGAAAGATGAGGCTATACTTTCTTTAATTAATGAATGCCAGAAACGAAACCAACCAGTCTTAGTTGGTACAGTCACTATTGATAAATCTGAACATCTTTCTTCATTATTAAAAAAGAAGAAAATTAAACACCAAGTTCTTAACGCTCGGTTTCATGAACAAGAAGCAAATATTATTGCGCAAGCAGGAAGACTAGGATCAGTAACTATTGCCACGAACATGGCTGGACGTGGAACAGATATCCAGCTAGGTGGAAATCCAGAAGTAAGATTAAAAGAAGAACTCGCCATCAAAGATGGCTCTTCAGGTCTTAACAAATTAGAAGAAAAAGTTCTTGATGAAATTGAAAAAGAAAAGGCAGAAGTTATTGGCTCTGGTGGGCTCTATATCATTGGAACCGAAAGACATGAAAGTAGAAGAATAGATAATCAACTACGTGGGAGATCTGGCAGGCAAGGGGATCCTGGTGCTTCAAAATTCTTTCTAAGTTTAGATGACGACTTAATGAGAATTTTTGGCTCTGAAAGAATGGATACCATGTTACAGAAATTAGGACTTCAAGAAGGTGAGGCAATAATTCATCCGTGGATAAATAAGGCATTAGAAAGAGCACAACAAAAGGTTGAGGCTAGAAATTTTGATATTAGAAAGAATCTTCTTCGTTATGATGATGTGATGAATGATCAAAGAAAAGTCATCTTTGAAGAACGAAAGGATTTAATGCGTTCACAGGATGCTTCAGAGACCATTGCTGAAATGCGTGAAGAAGTTGTAGATGACCTTATCGCCTCTCATATCCCAGAAAAGTCTTATCAAGAACAATGGGATTTAGATACTTTAGAATCAAATCTTTTGCGAATTATTGGAGCAACACCCCCTATTCGTGAGTGGTCAAAAAGAGAAGGTGTTGGTCAAGAAGAAATGAGGCAGTATCTCTCCGACGCACTTAACCGAAAAATGGCCGAAAAAGCAGTTAGCTATGGTCCAGAAGTATGGAGACTAGTGGAAAAAAATATACTTTTACAAACTATTGACCAACATTGGAAAGAGCATTTATTTCGACTAGACCACCTCCGACATGGAATTGGACTGAGAGCTTATGCTCAACGAGATCCACTAAATGAATATAAAGGTGAAGCATTTGAATTTTATAAATTAATGTTAGCTGCACGAGCTGAGCAAGTTACATCCATGCTTGCAAGAGTTGAACTCCAACTGGATAAAAAACCCGAGCTAAGAAAACCTCTAGAATCTCAGCCAGATGTTGCAGGAAGTAAATCGGGGAAAAATGATGTGGGCACTGAGCAAAATAATGAGGTTGCAGAAAATAATCGCCCTGAAGCGAGTTCTGATAAACCTAATGCATGGGGAAAAGTCTCACGAAACTCTCCATGTCCATGCAATTCAGGAAGAAAATTTAAACACTGTCACGGACAAAACAAATAAGCCTTAACCCCCTTTTATAAACAATTTAAATTTTCAAATAAACCTAAGAATTTATCAAGACAGTCCGATCTTACCCATCTCATAAAATTTTTGACGTCTGACTTCTTTGTAGCTATCTAATGATTCTCTTTCCAACTCTTCTAAAGCATCCGAAATGGCATCACCAACGCGATTAACAGTTTCCTGAGGATGACGTTGTGCTCCACCTACAGGTTCATAAATAATTCTGTCAATAACTTTAAGTCTCAACAAATCTTCAGCAGTAAGTTTGAGAGCCTCTGCAGCCTCCTTAGCCTTCTCTGAGGATCTCCAAAGTATAGCTGCACAACCTTCAGGGGAAATGACTGAATAAATTGAATGCTCAAGCATAAATACTCTGTTTCCTATTGCCATAGCTACAGCTCCCCCAGAGCCTCCCTCACCAACTACTACTGACACTATTGGAACATCTACATTTAGGCTTGTTTCAATAGTTCTAGCAATTGCTTCAGCTTGCCCTCGTTGTTCAGCTCCAACCCCAGGATATGCGCCTTGTGTGTCTACTAGAGATATAATTGGTAAGCTAAAATGATCAGCCATTTTCATTAATCTTTCAGCCTTTCGATAGCCTTCAGGATGTGCCATACCAAAATTATGCTTTATGCGACCATCTGTACCTACCCCTTTCTCATGACCAAGAATCATTACCGACCTTCCCTGTATTCTGCCAAGTCCTCCTTGAATTGCTTGATCTTCTCCATAAAGCCGGTCTCCTGCAAGAGGAGTAAACTCATCGATTAAACCTTCAACATAATCCGAGAAATGAGGTCGATCGAGATGTCGGGCGACTTGAGTCTTCTGCCAGGGGGTTAGTGAAGAATAGGTTTCTGTAAGTAATTGATCAGCACGCAATTGAAGCTTACTGACCTCTTCAACAATATCAACATCTCCTCCGTCAGATAAATGACGTAGCTCTTTTATTTTTCCCTCAAGCTCAGCGATTGGTTTCTCAAATTCGAGAAATGTTTCCATTAAAATTAATCCTCCTAAAGCAAAGGAACAATTATTTACGTTTACTTTTAGATTTAGATTTAATTGGTGCTTTTGTTACTCTAGCCTTTGTTCTAAGTGATTTAGAAATAGCTCTCGATTTTGCAACCATAACTTCAGCCTGACGAACTGAAGCTGCATCAATCATCCTGCCGTCAAGTGAAACTGCACCTTTTCCAGATGATTGTGCTTCAGCCATTGCCTCTAAAATCCGTTTAGCACGCTTAACCTCATTTGGAGGAGGATTGAACATATTATTTGCAAGAGTAATCTGACTAGGATGAATAGCCCACTTTCCCTCACAACCCAAGGCAGCAGCCCTGCGAGCTTGCGAGCAAAATCCATCTGAATCACCAATATCTCCAAAGGGGCCGTCAACGGGTCTAAGTCCATTTGCTCTAGCGGCAACTACCATTCGTGCAATTGCAAAATGCCACATATCTCCCCAGTGAGTTTCGCGGTTTCCACCATTATCTGGATCGGTTAACACAACATAGTCGGGGCTAGGACCACCTATAACAGTAGTTCTAGCGCCCGTAGAAGCCGCATAATCAGCTACACCAAAATGTAGAGATTCAATTCTAGGACTCGATGAGGCAATAGTTTCAACATTAGCCATACCTAATGCTGTTTCAATAATTAATTCAAAACCAATTTTCTTTTTTCGGCCAATTGAATCCTCAATCTGTGTAACCAACATATCAAGTGCATAAACATCCGAAGCAGTACCTACCTTGGGAATCATAATTAGATCCAAGCGATCACCACATTTCTCAAGAATATCAATTACATCCCGATACATGTAGTGAGTATCAAGACCATTGATTCTTACAGATACCGTAGATGATCCAAAATCGAACTTGTTTAGAGCGGTTACAATATTTTTTCTTGCTCCAACTTTATCATCTGGAGCAACTGAATCTTCTAAATCCAGGAAAATGACATCTGCACCACTCGCTGATGCCTTTTCCAAAAACCGAGCAGAAGAACCAGGAACTGCAAGCTCAGACCTGTTTATTCTTGGTTTTGCGGGTGTTTTTTGAGTAAAGCTCATATTAATTTTTACAAAAACCTATTTTAAATTTCAATATAGTTACAAACTAGTCTGCAAGAGGATGATGCTGCAAGAGGGCATGCAACCGTTCTTCAAGAACATGAAGATAAATCTGGGTAGTTGAAATATCTGCATGTCCCAGCATTTGCTGAACAGTTCGAAGATCAGCTCCATGGGCTAATAAATGGCTTGCGAATGCATGTCTCATCGCATGAGGTGATATTTTATTAGGGTCTATACCTGAATCAATTCCTAATTTTTTTATCAATTGAGCACAACGTCTTTCACTAAGATGTCCTGACTTAGAACTCGAAGGAAATAACCAATATGACTTTTGCTTAGTTTTATCACTTTCAGACTGAAGAAAGATCTGAATTGCTTCTATAGCTGGCACTGAGAGAGGAACCTGTCTCTCGCGACCACCCTTTCCTGATATCAATAAAAATCTAGTGTCACGTATAACTGATGCACGGGATAGGGAGACAAGCTCTGAAACACGTATTCCTGTAGCATACAAAATTTCTACAATCGCTAATAAACGTGCCGACCCTTTATCAGTAGAGGTACGAGCAATTAATAACAAAGAATCAATTTCAGATTCTGAAAGTATTTTGGGTAAAGGCCTTCTTCTTCTTGGGCCTTCTATCGATAAGGATGGATCATCATTGCGTATTCCCTCTGCAAAAAGAAAACCAAAAAATTGCTTAATTGTAGTTAATCGACGTGCAGCAGTAGAGGCTGATAACCCACGACTATCTTGGCTTGCTAAATAATTTCTAATCAAAATATTGTCAGCGTTAAGCAAAGAAAGATTACTTTTAAGGACAAAATCCAAGAAATATTTAAGATCACTTTCATAGCTAGTCAAAGTTGCACGTGTTGCGCCCCTTTCAGCAGACATCATCTCTAGAAACATATCAACGTGTTTATTAGTTAACATACGTTAGTATCATTGATGATTTCAGAGTCCCCTTGCTAGCGCAGCTTCAAGGGCTATTGATCGAGCCTCAGAAGCTAATCCAACCTTACGAAGAGCTTGAATTACATTAAATAGTGTTGTGGGATCAGATCCTTCAGACCCAATATCCCCCATAGCCACAAGAGACAATAAAACTGTTTCAGCTAGCCTCCCTGCTTCAGATGCTTCCCGCAATGCATGAGACACAGCTAGCGATGGTTGATAGGATGTAACAGTTAGCGGTGCAGCAAACAAAGGATCCCAGGCAGAATCTGGGAGTCCATCACCTAAGGCCTCGTATAGAGTAAAAAGAAGTGCAAGTTTATCAAATTCCACACTTCCATCTAACTTACCCAAATTGCTCCACCAACTACGGGCACGTTCTGAATCTTGCATATAAGCCCCTTCAGGATCAGCCATTTGAAGAAGGGGCCAAAGAGAATTAGCGGTTGATTGAGCATGAAGATTGCCCGATTCGCCCTCAATAGAAGCGATTCTTAACCACTCCCAAGCTAAGTCTACTTCTCCGCCAGTCATTAGAGCTCGGGTTACGTCGTGTACAAACCAGATTAAATCTGGGTGAGGTTCAATCTCCCTAATAATAGGGATGCTAACTCTCGCAGAAGTACCAAACCCAACCCCGCTCTTTCTAGCTTGATGCCACGCCCTTTGTAAGGCAGTAGCCCGCATAGCATCACTCTCCCAAATCATTGCCGCCTGATATAAAAGCGCGTTAGTCATCGGGCCTTGCTTAACTGAAGCAGTTTGCAGAGCTAGGTCAATTTCTTCAGGAGTATAGGGAACAGCTGAGTATATATCAGCAAGGATTTCTGTACCAAGAGCTCCAGCAGATTCTGCACGTTCAGCAGCTTC
>CAZHAN010000055.1:5518-7692 GCA_964530575.1 uncultured Rhizobiaceae bacterium
AGCAAGATGAAGTGGCTCCGGATCAATAAGTGTTTCTATCGAAGTATTATTCTCTTCAATAAGGTCGTTAATTAAACTAAAAAAAACTTCATCGCCAATTTGGCCCTGATCTCTAAGTAAGGCTAAGGCTAAAGAAACAGCACCATTGTCATTCTCCAAAGCCTTACAAAACGCAATGGTCTTTATCCAATAAGGCCTTGAATCAGACCTAACTAAACTTGAAACACGATTACAGGCCCCCGCGTTATCTCCAGCAAGGAGCAAGGCATCAACCTCCGCCCTTGATAAAGCTGGGTCGTCAATGGCTATGGCCGCAAGTTCAAGTAGTTCATTAACCTCTTCAATATGTCCCCCAGCCATCAATCTTTCTACACGAATACCAAGCAAACTAGGGAATAACTTCTCTCCGCTTGGTACAGCAGCGGTAGAAAGTAATAAACGACGGGCCAAATCTTGAATAATTGGGGATAAAGTTCCCATTGGGAGTTTTCTCAATAGATGCTCTATTCTAGATCTATTTGACCCAGCCCACATATTAAGGCCAAGACCTCCATTAATTTCATCTAACAATCCTGCTACAGATGGGTCAACATCCTTAAGTTTCCCAATCTCAACAGCCACCCCCCTGTTAGCAGTTAAGTTAGATCTTGAAAGCTCCTCAGATCTTTGTATTGGAGGTGAGAGTTTTGGTTTAGGAACTAGTTGCACAGGCCCAGGAGTCTGCGCATACGATTGGAATCCAAACATCAATCCAAAAAAGCAAATGAATACAATACTTATAATCTTTAAAAAATTTGGGGTCTCTTTGCCTAAAACCATCAAGTTGCAAACCTTGTATTAGGAATAATTACCTCCATATCCTGGGATGGGGCTGGAATATCCCACGTTACAAGGAAAATTGACCCCCCTAATAACGAAAGAATAATGGCAATAAAGAGTATAAAAGAGATTCTTGGCATCGAATCCTAAGTCCTTTGAGAAAAAAAGTGGTCCCACTCACCATGAGTCCCGAACTGTTTATATATTATGCTATGATCGGAATATGGCAAAGATTAGACACTCTAACCTCGCTCTCCATTGTCAGCAACGGGGTAGCAGGGATTCCTTGTCTTCACACCTACCAACTACCAATACAAGACTAAAATTAACATGAGTGCCAAAAGTCTCTTTCACCCCCCACAAACAATAGTCCTAGTCGGAATGATGGGTGCCGGAAAAACCAGCATTGGACGACGTCTCTCCACTAAATTAGGGGTTTCGTTTGTTGATTCTGATGCCGAAATTGAAAATGCCGCTGGCTCAACCATTGCAGATATTTTTGAATTGCATGGTGAAGAATTTTTTCGGAATAGAGAAAGACGTATAATCACTAGATTATTAGATAAGCCAATTAAAGTATTAGCAACTGGAGGCGGAGCATTTATAGATAATCAGACCAGAGCGTTAATTTTAGACAGATCTATCTCTGTATGGATTCGAGCAAGCGTAGATACCCTCACTAAACGTCTTGAAAAAAATACTTCTACTAGACCACTTTTGAATAAGACGGGTAATATAAGACAAATATTGGAAAAACTAATTGATGAAAGACATCCATTATATGAAAAAGCCAATATCCTGGTTGATAGTAGTGATGGAAAACATGAATCAATTGTCGATTCAATATATGATGCACTCCAGGTATTTGTTAATAACTTAAACAATAAGAAAAAAATTGATAAATGAATATATTTGGTACTGTAAACATTCCAATAAGCGACAGATCTTATAAAATTATTGTTGGAGATCATATCCTTGAAGATGTTGATTCCCATTTAGTAAATTTGCTAGATCAAAAACGAGCTTTTATTATTACTGATAAGAAAATTTCAGAACTCCACTTACCTAATTTTAAAGATAGCTTACTTAGCTCTGGCATTGATGTAACAGTCATTGAAATACCTGAAGGGGAAAAAAGTAAAAGTTTTGAATGTCTTGAAAGTGTTCATAGCCAATTGCTTGATAATAAGATTGAGCGAACAGATACTATTTGTGCCTTTGGAGGGGGTGTTGTCGGAGATTTAGCAGGGTTTGTTGCTAGTACTATCCTAAGAGGTATAAAAATTATTCAAATACCAACCACTCTTCTTGCACAGGTAGATGCTGCAATCGGAGGAAAAAATGGAATCAATACC
>CAZHAN010000056.1:0-7602 GCA_964530575.1 uncultured Rhizobiaceae bacterium
ATTGATTTACCCAGTGGCGAACTTAGTGACTATTAACAGTATTTCAGGATTAAATTATCTACGAAACTTTGTTCCTACGAAAAAACTTGTATATGTTCAAAACCCAATTATACCATTTGAGAAACAGAAAAATGTAGATACTAAAATAAAGTTTATGCTTTCAGTTGGTAGGATCACTCATCAAAAAGGTCTAGATATTCTTCTAGAAGCTTTTGCAGAATTCTCTAAAGAAAATTCGTCCTGGAAACTAGTTATTATTGGAAAGGGGGATTTAGAGGAAGAGTTAAAGAAACTTTCTAATACACTAGGAATAGAAAATAAAATTAACTGGGTAGGAGAAACTAATAACCCATATGAATATTATTCAACTGCCAGCATATTTATTCTTTCTTCACGATACGAGGGTACCTCAAATGCGTTATTAGAGGCTATGAATTCAGAAATTCCTGCAATAGTAAGCGATACATCCTCAGGTTGTCTTGACTACCTTGAAAATGAAAAAAATGGAATTATTGTACCTGGAAATGATAGTAAAAGTTTAGCGAAAGCAATGGTTAGGTTGGCATCGGATGGCCAGTTGAGGATGCGTCTTGGTAAAGAAGCAAGAATTAGGGTTGCGAATAATAATATATCTCAAGTCCTTATTGAATGGGAAAAAATAGTAGGGATTTCAAAAGAAAATAACTTTAATGAATTCAAAGATCGATGATTAAGGTTCATATATTGACTGATAAATTTTCTACTCAAAATAGTAGAGCGTTTTTGTTTCCGTTACTAGTAAACAAGTCAATGTTATTGGAAAAAGGAATAAGTTTTTCATTATTTTATAATGTAAGTGAATATATATATGACTGTGATGTGATGATGGTGACATCAAAATATTATGGAATTAATTGGGATAAAAATAAGGGGGATATACTTAAAGAATTAAAAATATTTTCTACCCGTGTAAAACACTTAGTATATTGTGATATACATGATAGCACTGGCCTTATTAGAACAGAAGTTCTACCGTATGTTTCTAAATATCTAAAAAGTCACTTGCTAAAGAATCGTATGTTATATCAAAATCCATTTTATGGAGGTCGTATTTATACTGATTACTATTATAAGAATGGGTATGTTCAAGATTCACAACCACAATACTCGAAGCCAATTAGTGATATTAATTTTATGAATAAATTAGATGTTTCATGGAATATGGGTTTATATAATTATGGATATTTTGGAAAATTAGTAGATCAAATTATTGCCAATTTTCCATTTATTAACGCTTATAACTTTCCAAGAAAATTTACCTCACCATCAATTAGTCGTTCGAGGGATTTATTCACTTATTTTGGGACTTCATACGAAAGAGAAAGTATTTCCTATCAAAGAAAAAAAATTAAAGAAAAATTATATGGTAAGATTTCTGTTGAGAAAGTACCTAGGTGGAAATATTTTAAAGAAATTCATCAAAGCAAATTAGTGATATCACCATTCGGTTGGGGCGAGTTTGCTCTTCGTGATTATGAGACATTTATGGCTGGTGCACTTCTATTAAAGCCAAATATGGATCACTTGGAAACTTATCCAAACTTTTATCAAGATAATAAAACAATGATTTCCCACAAGTGGGATCTTAGTGATCTTGAAGATAAATTAGATTGGGCATCTAGTAATAAGAAGTTGTCAGAAGAAATTTCAATTAATGGACAAGAATTTTATAGGACACATTCGTATACCAATAAAGGTAAAGAAATGTTTACGAATTATTTTTTCAAATTAATATATAAAATTATTTAAATGATATGTCTAAAAGTCTAATTCAATTTTTTGGAAAGATTAATTTATTAACTATTATTTTTGGATTTATAGCCGTAAATCTACTTATATTTTTTATAGCTGATCCAAGTTGTTATAAAATAGGTGGGCAATGTGCTGAACAAACTGATAGGTATGGGTATTCACAAGCTTTATCATTAATTCGTGATGGAGCTTTACTTAAATTCCTTGGAACAAATTTACCTTATACGGATTGGCCACCAGGCTATTCAATATTTATAGCTATTTGTTTATTTTTTGCTGGTAAATCTGCATTTATTATTGCGGTTATATTTCAGTTAATTGCTTTATTGCTGATGGGAATAATTACCAAAAAAATTGTTAATGATAGCATAGGAAAATTTGGTTTATTAGCAATGGTTCTTGTTATATTTAACCCAAATGCTCTTGCGAACGCACATGTTATTACTGCGGATATAATTCATGGATTATTACTTACAAGTGCTTTTGCATTATTATATTTTTATTCAAAAAAGAAAAACATTTATTTAGTTTGCATTATTGGATTAATTATTGGATTAAGTATTCTTATTAGGCCTGTTACTCAAATATACATTCCTCTATTATTTATTATTTTCCCTGTTATAGATCTGATAAAAAATAAAATTAAATTAATTTCATTCATTCATGGTGCTATTGCTACGATAGTTTCCATTATTATTGTTACTCCATGGTTAGTTCATATGAATAACTCAGGAGAAGGATATAGGGTAGGAGGTGCTGGAACCCAACGTTTGTTTCTTTTAGATAATATTAGGTTTTTAACTCCAGAGATGCCGGGTATGGCAAATGCAACTTTTAAAGATAATTATTCAAATAATGAACTAGTAAGACTACAAGCTCAATATCCTGAATGGAGTAAACTAAGTAAAATAGAGAGAGATAAAATTCAACTTGAATCTATAAGTTCATATATATATTCATGGCCTTTTCAAAGTGATGTAGTCATAATAGCTGCTCTTCAGTCAGCAAAAAGATTCTTTCTTTCTGGTGGAGAAGGTAACGTTCATATTTTATTGGGATTAGAAAATAGACCAGAAAAATCATCAATGATATTTTATGGAACTAAAGTATTATGTCTAACTTATTCAATAACTTTGAGAATAATAGCAATACTTGGGATTATTGAGCTTGTAAAAAGGCGGAATTACATGCTTTTGTTTTTGCTTATTGGTCTAATTATTTCTTTTTTTACTGCTCACCTAGTGCATGGAAAACCAAGGTTTCGTATCCCAGTTGAGCCAGAGTTGATGATAATTGCAGTTTATGGATTTGTTTTATTAGATGCACATTTTAGAAGAATTCTACATAAAATAGTAAAAGTTAAAAAAATTTAATGAATATTTCAATTATCATACCAGTATTTAATGAACGAAAAACATTACCAATAATTTTATTGAAAATAATTTATGCTCTTCGTAACGTTGAAAAAGAAATAATTATAATTGATGATGGATCTACAGATGGCACACGGGAGTGGCTTCTAGATAATCTTGGTCTAGGTGAAAAATTTATAAATAAATCCTTTATTGACGATTTAAAAAATCAAACAGGTGATATAATTGATGATGGTAGTTTTGATGATGATGTATCCATCAATGTAGTTTTTCAAGAAACCAATTGTGGAAAAGGGTCGTCTATTAGAGTTGGTTTTGTTCAAGCAAAGAATGATGTAATTGTTATCCAAGACGCAGATCTTGAGTATGATCCAGGAGATTTGGATAAAATGTGGATTTTGATTGAAGAGAATAAAGCAGATGTAGTTTATGGTTCAAGATTTTATGGTTCTTCCCATATGGCACTTCAGTTACATCACTACATGGGAAACAAATTAATTTCAAATTTGGTAAGTATTATGTGTAATATCAAACTTACTGATATAGAAACTTGTTATAAAATGTTTCGTAAAGAAGTTTTAAATGGAATGAAATTAATAAGTAATGATTTTGGTATTGAAGTTGAACTTACAATGAAAATTGTTTTATCACGAAAATGGAGAATTTATGAAACCGGTATTCGGTATTATGGAAGAACATTTGCAGACGGTAAAAAAATTAATTGGCGTGATGGATTGAAAGCTCTCTGGTATATTATTTTCTTTAGATTTGTTAAGTAAGATTAATATAATTTTATTATCTATTAAGGTTAGGGCCAAATTATTTTGTTAAATGGCAGTATAGTCGTTACAGGAGGAGCAGGTTTCTTGGGATCACATTTATGTGATCGTTTAATTTCAGATGGGAACCAGGTATTGTGTATTGATAACTACTTTACAGGATCTCGTGAAAATATATCCCATCTTTTCTCCGAACCAAGATTTGAAGTTCAACGACATGATGTAACCTTTCCAATTTACGTTGAGTCATCTGATGAAATATATAATCTTGCTTGTCCTGCATCCCCTATTCATTATCAATTTGATCCTGTTCAAACAACAAAAACAAGCGTTCATGGAGCTATAAATGTTTTAGGTCTAGCTAAACGTATCAATGCTAAGGTATTTCAGGCATCTACAAGTGAAGTTTACGGAGACCCAGCTGTTCATCCTCAACCTGAAAATTACAATGGGAATGTTAATCCAATAGGGCCTAGGGCTTGCTATGATGAGGGAAAGAGATGTGCCGAAACCCTTTTCTTTGATTATCATAGACAACATAAGTTGAGGATTAAAGTAGCAAGAATTTTTAATACATATGGTCCAAGAATGCATCCTAAAGATGGAAGGGTTGTATCAAATTTTATTGTTCAGGCCCTTCAAAATAAACCGCTTACAATTTATGGAGATGGGAGTCAAACAAGGTCATTTTGTTATGTAGATGATATGGTCGATGCATTTGTAAGGCTTATGGAAACATCAGATGAAATAACTGGACCAATGAATTTAGGAAATCCTTCTGAACGTAGCATGTTAGAGTTGGCAGAATTAATTCTGAAATTTACTAAATCTAAATCGAAGATTATACATAACCCTCTCCCTCAGGATGACCCAGTACAAAGATTACCTGATATTAGTTTGGCTAAAGAAATAATAGGCTGGTTCCCAAAGATCGACATAGAGGATGGGTTGGATAGAACAATTTATTATTTCAAAAGTATTATCTAATATATAACAAATCTATATTGTTATAATTATATTAACGAATCATGTACCTAAATTTAATAATGATTGATGCATAAAAAAATAGTATTTTTTATTAGGTCTCTTGACTTGGGAGGTGCTGAAGTACAGTTATCTGCCTTAGTAAATCATATTCATAATAGTAATGATTTTTCTCCTACAATTATTACACTGTACGGTGGTGGAAAATTAGAAGAGACACTCAGAAATAATGGGGTAAAGATAGTTTGTATAAGAAAAAAAGGTAGATGGGATTTTTTTAGTTCTACATATAAGTTGATAAAAGTAATTCGAGATATTAACCCTGATATAGTTCATAGCTATTTAGATTTTTCAAATGTTATTACTGCATTATTTCGACCGTTATTAAAGACTAATAAATTATTTTGGGGCATAAGATCCTCGCGTATTGATTTAAATTATTATGACTGGGGATGGCGATTCCTTAATTATTTGGAGCGTTTTTTATCTTCAATTCCAGATAAAATAATTACAAATTCATATGCTGGACGTTCTGACATCATTTCAGCTGGGTACCCACAAAATAAAATTAAAGTAATTCATAATGGGATAGATACGAATAAATTCTTTCCCAAACGGGAGCTTGGTGCAGATTTAAGAAAGCAATGGCTTTGCAATTCTTCTGGACCACTAATAGGCTGTGTTGCAAGAATAGATCCAATGAAGGATCATAATTCATTTATTTTAGCTGCCAAAAATTTAATTAAGTATTATCCTGACGCAAGATTTGTTTGTGTTGGCAAAGGGTCAGAGGAGTACAAAGCTAAGCTTCAATCCTTCGCTTTTTCTTCTGGAGTTGGAGAACACCTTATTTGGGCAGGAGAACATACTGATATGCCTGCTGTTTGGAATGCCTTTGATTTAGCAACCCTTACATCATCATTTGGCGAAGGATTTCCTAATTCAATCGGAGAATCAATGGCAAGTGGTCTATGTTGTGTCGCTACCGATATTGGAGATGTAGAAAAAATTATCGATGATAATACAATGGTAGTGCCAAAAAAAAATCCAGAAGCAATATCAGAAGCATGGATAAAGGTTTTATCATTTAGCTTAGAACAAAGAAATCGTATCGGAAATAAGAATCGAATTAGAATAGAAGACAACTTTTCAATAGATATTATGGTTAATAGAACCATTGAAATTTATCATCAATCATTAAATGGTAATTAATTAATGTGTGGTATTGCAGGAATTCTTTACCCTAACTCCTCTGAATCATGGTTAGAGAGTAATGTTATTGCAATGTCTAATGCTATCCGACATAGAGGGCCGGATGGTAATGGTTTCTGGGTTGATCCAGCCCAAGGGGTTGGTTTCAGTCATACGAGATTATCAATAATTGATCTCACCTCTAGCGGTTCACAACCTATGACATCTGCTACAGGAAGATTTATTCTTTCTTATAATGGTGAGATATATAATTTTCCTGAATTAAAGCAAGATTTAATTAAATTAGGTATTAAATTTAAAGGTACAAGCGATACAGAAGTTCTTCTCGCAAGTATAGAGATGTGGGGACTTCAGGTTGCAATAAGTCGCTGTATTGGAATGTTTGCTTTTGCACTATGGGATCGATCAGAAAACAAACTTTTTTTAGTGAGAGATCGATTAGGTATTAAGCCACTTTATTGGGGATTGTTTAACTCATTATTTATTTTTGGATCAGAGTTACATGCACTAAAGAGTTGTGATGGGTGGAATCAGGAAATAGATCGAAATAGTTTATCAGCTTATTCTAGATGGAATTATATTCCTTCTCCTCATAGTATTTTTAAGGGAGTATATAAATTAGAACCAGGATCTATCCTTACCATAGCTCCAAATAGTCAACCTGTAATAAATAAATATTGGAATCTAAGATCAATCATCAATTCACAAGATGTAATTGATATAGATGATAGTGAGGCTATTAATCAATTTGAATCAATTTTAAGTGAATCAGTCCGATCACGTCTAATTTCAGATGTCCCGCTTGGAGCATTTTTATCTGGAGGTATAGATTCTTCCTTAATAACAACATTAATGCAGAAAGAGAGTATTAATCCTATCCAAACTTTTACGATAGGATTTCATGATAATCGATATAATGAAGCTGAAAATGCCAAGTTAATTTCTGGACATCTTTCTACTAATCACACTGAATTATATGTTGGTCCAGAAGAGGCTTTAGAAATTATTCCGAGTTTATCGGGTATATATGATGAGCCTTTTGCCGATTCATCTCAATTACCTACTAGTATAGTTTCAAGTTTAACTCGTAAATATGTGACTGTGGCTCTTTCTGGGGATGGTGGTGATGAATTATTTGCTGGATACACTCGTTATTATTGGGCAAACTTAATCAATAATAAATTTTATAAGATCCCTTTGAGTATTAGAAAAATGCTTGCAAGCTCGATTGAATTACCACCAAATAAATTTTGGGAATCTTTGTTTCAATTTCTCCCTTCAACAAAAAATATGCCAAGAGTTAGTGAGCGTGTTGGAAAATTTGCAAATTTTTTACGTGAGCCTAATGCAGACGCTCTATATCGAAATCAGCATTCACATTGGTTGAATCCTGAAAATATAATTCTTAATTCAACTGAACCGCGTGGAATTCCGTTTGACGATGATTTAACAAGTGAAATACC
>CAZHAN010000057.1:0-7575 GCA_964530575.1 uncultured Rhizobiaceae bacterium
AGTAAAAAGAGATGGTATATTTTAAATGAATAATTTGTAGTGTTTATATTTATTTTTATAAAATTTCTATATATTTCATGATTAGAATTAATGATTCCAGAGGTGCTAATGAACTAGAGTTCCAACAGTGTGTCCAAGCCAAACACTTACAAGGCATATTGCAACAGAAGCTATAATATTTAAGGTAGCGGCTCCTAAATTTCCCGATTGAATAAGCTGAAGGGTTTGAAGGCTAAACGCTGAAAATGTAGTAAATCCTCCTAAAATCCCAAACATTATAAACTGTCTTTCTATTGAACTTTCTAATAAACGACCGCTTGAAATCATTGCGGCAACATAATATCCAATTATTAGTGATCCTATTACATTTACTAAAAGGGTCCCCCACGGAAACTCCCCTGTAGTAAGCTTTTCAGCATAGGTAACTAATAAATAACGGCCTGCGCCACCTATCCCGCTTCCCAAAGCTACCCAAAGTAATGTCTGCATTTCTCTAAATATCTGTTTTCATTGTATAATTTATATGGGTGGATTTAATATCTCACCATAGCAGGTTAAGCTTAAGGATATTATAACAATAATTAAATGTAAATTAGATTATTCTACAAATATATTTACATATATGATAAAATTGGACATAATATTTATGGAAAATAATGATTTTTAAGTGAGATTGTATATATGGACAGTTTACCAATTTGGCTGTCATTAAAGGGAAAGAAAGCACAGATTTTTGGTAATGGTGCTTCAGCGGTTTCTAAAGCAACAATTCTTAATAAGGCAGGGGCTGATGTAGTTATTTGTGCTCCTTATGTTTCCAATGATATTGCTTTATTAATAGCAGAGGGTCACGCCTCCTACCGAAATTGTAACTATTCCAACAATACTGTTTTTGACTCAGAGATAGTTTTTATTGCTACAGAAAATACTGAATACAATTCTTTTCTTTCTAACAAAGCAAAGAAATTGGGATTATTAGTAAATGTTGTCGATTGCCCTTCGATGTCAAATTTTATTATGCCTGCAATCATTGATAGAGGTTCAGTTGTTATTGGTATATCTACCGGAGGTAAGGCTCCTGTCCTTGCAGCAAGAATTCGAGCAAAAATTGAATTATTAATTCCTCATCAATTTGGTAATTTAGCTGATTTTATCGATTCATTTCGTTCGTCAGTTAAAAAAAGAATCCCATCAATTACATACCGTAATCGTTTTTGGAAAAATGTCATTGACGGAAATATTGGGAAAGCAATTCTTCGTGGGGAATATATTGTTGCCAAGAATGCAATGAAATTAGAGCTTAAGAAAGAATTTCATCCGAATACTACCAAGAAAGGTTCTGTTGCTTTAGTTGGTGCCGGTCCTGGAGATCCCGAGCTTTTAACTGTGAGAGCATTACGTCTAATTCAAGATGCAGATGTTATAGTCTATGATCGCTTAGTCCCTGAAGCTATTATAGATCTATCTAGGCGAGATTCAGAAAAGATATATGTAGGAAAGAAGAAATCAAATCATTCTGTTCCTCAAGATGAAATTAATGATGTTCTCAGAAATCGTGCAAGCCATGGGTACAGCGTTGTAAGGCTGAAGGGTGGGGATCCATTTATATTTGGCAGAGGTGGTGAAGAGGCATCAGAGTTGTATGAATCTGCTATCGATTTTGAGATAGTTCCTGGTATATCTGCAGCTTTAGGTTGTGCAGCTGCTGCAGGAATTCCTCTTACTCATAGAGATTATGCTGATTCTGTAACATTTTTAACTGGTCATTCAAAAGAAGAGTTTAGTTCGTTAAATTTTAAAAGATTTGCATTGTATAAGCATACCCTAGTTGTTTACATGGGGGTAGGTAATTCAAAACTAATTACTAACAATCTAATAAAATCTGGACTTTCAGGGAATACCCCTTCAGCTATAATAGAAAACGGCACAACAGATTGTCAGCGTATATTATTTTCTGATCTGGAAAATTTAGATCATCTTATAAAATCCAACAATATAAAATCACCGGCTCTTTTAATTATTGGGGAAGTTGTGTCTCTTAGTCATATCAAAGATCAATCTGCAATTGAAATAGCACAGGCAGTTTAACTTATGACTTTACGCGTTCTCACTGCTTATAATCTGGAATCAGGTCATTCCGTTTGGCTATCTGAGGGTGGGGCCTGGAGTGAGTATATTAATTCAGCCCGAATTTCTAAATCAGATGATGATAATAAGGAAATGGAAAATCAGGCTGAATTGTCAATCAAGTCAAATGAAATTTTCGGAATCTATTGGGTTGATGTGCTTTATGATTCTGGAATTATAAAACCTTTAAAATATAGAGAAATATTAAGAACTCTTGGCCCAACAACTCATATTAATTTTGGTCCCCAATCAATAAAACAGGATTTATAATTTTAATGTATAGGTATGATGAATTCGATTACTCTGCTGTAAATGAAAGGGTTGAACAATTCCGGGGTCAGGTAGCACGTAGGTTGAACGGTGATTTGACTGAAGAAGAGTTTCGTCCTTTAAGACTTATGAATGGTTTGTATAGTCAGTTACATGCCTACATGTTACGTGTTGCTGTTCCGTACGGAACCTTATCATCTCGTCAACTCAGGATGCTAGCAAAGATAGCCCATAAATATGATAAAGATTATGGTCATTTCACTACACGGCAGAACATTCAATACAATTGGCCCGCATTGAAAGATGTTCCAGATATATTAGCTGATCTTGCTTCAGTAGAGATGCATGCGATTCAAACAAGTGGTAATTGCATTAGAAATATAACAGCTGATCAGTATGCAGGTGCTAGCGCTGATGAAGTTGCAGATTCAAGAATTTATGCTGAAATCTTAAGGCAATGGTCAACATTTCATCCAGAATTTTCTTATTTACCACGAAAATTTAAATTTGCCGTAACTGGATCAAAGGATAGAGATAGAACAGCAGTAAAATTTCATGATATTGGCATTAGGGTTGTAGAGAATGATCATAAGGAAATTGGTTTTGAATTTATGGTTGGTGGTGGTTTAGGGCGAACCCCGTTCATTGGTGAAACAATAAACGATTTTATTCAAGAAAAAGACCTCCTCTCATACAGTGAAGCTATTCTTAGGGTTTATAATCAATTTGGCAGAAGAGACAATATCTACAAAGCAAGAATAAAAATTCTAGTCCAATCTGTTGGGATTGAAGAATTCAAGAAGTTGGTTGAGGAGGAATGGGATAATATAAAAGATAGCACACTTCAATTACCTTCCTATGAAATTAAGAAAATAAGAGAATATTTTTCTCCTCCAAAATTTGAGTCATTAAATGATAATTTAGATAAACTATCAAAGGATTTGGATTATAGTGCAGAATTTTACGATTGGTATAATCAAAATACACATGCGCATGCTCGAAATGGATATTCAATTGTGAATATATCCCTTAAGCCTAATGGTGGAATTCCTGGAGATGCAACCTCAAAACAAATGGAAATAGTTGCAATGCTTGCGGAGAAGTATAGCTTCGGAGAAGTGAGGATAACTCACGAACAAAACTTAGTGCTTCCACATGTTCTTAAGAATGATTTGTTTCCTTTGTGGAGAGAATTAGTTGAGGCTGAGTTAGAAACAGCAAATTTATCTCTAGTTTCGGATATTATTTGTTGTCCCGGACTTGATTTTTGCTCATTAGCAACGGCCAGATCCATACCTATAGCTCAAAAAATTAGTTTAAGATTTTCTCAACTAAAAAAAGCCAAGGAAATTGGAGAGCTTCGTTTAAATATTTCTGGCTGTATAAACGCATGTGGCCATCACCATGTAGGTCATATAGGGATTTTAGGAGTTGATAAGAAAAATGAAGAGTTTTACCAAATAACGTTGGGCGGTAATGGAGAGTATGATGCCAGTATTGGACGAATATTAGGTCCAGCTGTTTCAGCTGACGAGATAGTTGATGCAATAGAGAGGGTTATCGATTGTTATATTAATATAAGAAATTCTAATGAAAGATTTATAGATGTCTATCGACGCGTAGGCCCTAGTCCTTTTAAGCAGGCTGTTTATGAATATAATTAGGAATGGAAATATAGAAAAAGACTCTTGGGTTCAAGTTTCAGATGATGAATCAATTCCAAAAGGGACTAAAAATATTGTTAGTTATGAAAGATGGAATAAGGAAAAAGATTCTATTTCATTGTTATCATATAAAATTGGAATTCGCCTTCGATCAGATCAGCATCCATCTGATATTATTGGCGATTTAGAACATTTCAATACTATTGCATTAGAGTTTCCTCAATTTAAAGATGGCAGGCCATTTTCTTATGCACGAATTTTACGAGATAGATATAAGTTTGCAGGTGATATACGTGCATTTGGCCATATTTTAAGAGATCAGTTTTTGTTCCTAGATAGATGTGGGGTTAATGTTCTTCAGCTTCAAAGCCAAGAAAAGTTAAATGACTGGACTGAAGCTATAAATGAAATTTCAGTTTCATATCAACCCGCTAGTGATGATAGAAAAATTGTCAAGAATCTTAGAAGAAAGATAAATAGTGATTTTATTGATGATGTTGATTCAATAACTGAAAATTTACCTTTACTTGAAGAAAGACTTAAGTCTTTCACTTTATCTTTTGGCCATCTTTCCTCACTAGATCTTCTGAAAACTATGATACATAAAGAATTTTTAGGAAAAATAGCTCTCGTATCATCTTTTGGAACGGAAGCTGCTGTTTTAATTCATATGATATCAACGATTGATAAATCATTGCCTATTGTATTTCTTGATACAGGGAAATTATTTGATGAAACGATAAGATATAGAGATTCTCTTATTCAATTATTCTCATTGACCAATGTAGAATCGGTAAAACCAGAGATCAGTAAAATAAATGCTATTGATCCTGATGGTATTCTATGGAAACAGGATCATGATGCATGCTGTAATCTTCGTAAGGTTGAACCACTTAGAAATGCTCTTTTAGGCTTTGACGCATGGATAACTGGAAGAAAAAGATATCAAGGAAGTAGCCGATCAGTCATGCCAACTATTGAAATTCAAGGAGGGCGGATAAAAATAAATCCTTTAGCTTCATGGACACGGAAGATGATTGAAGATTATTTTATTGAAAATGATATACCAAAACATCCACTTGAGGATGATGGGTTTCAATCAGTTGGTTGTATACCCTGCACTGATAGGATTAGATCTGGAGAGGGACTTAGGGATGGACGTTGGAGAGATTCTGAAAAGACAGAGTGTGGTATCCACGAATCTTTAGCTGGACAGTCTCTAACGTCATCTGAGCTTTAACTTTAGACAAATATCTAATCAACTAAATTCTGAAATAGCCTTTATGAGATTTTTCTGAATTCCTGGGTCAGACATAGTGTGACCTGCTGTCTCTATTATTCTAAGCTCGGATCCTTTCCATGACTGTGCAAGTGCATCAGCATTTTTAGGTGGACATAGTAGATCATAACGACCTTGAATAAGGATTCCTGGAATTGAATTAAGGATATGAGCATTCTTTAATAGCTGATTAGATTCAAGAAAGCAGTTATTGTTAAAATAATAATTTTCAATATATGGGGTATTTGGAATTTTTCTATTTTTAACAGAGGTTTCCAATGAATAATCAAAGGGAATAGTTTTAGCAGGTATTATTTGAGAAAGTGTTTCTTCAAAATCACCCCAAATGCAGGCTGCAGGCTCATGAATGGAAGGGTCAGTATTAATGAGTCTTTCTGAGAGATGTTTAAACGGATCCTTCCTTTCTTCTGGCGGAAGAAGTTTAGTTAGAGCTCTCCATAGTTCAGGGCGAATAACTTTTGGTCCTTCATAAAAAGCCCATTGGAGTTCTTCTTTAGTTCCAAGAAATATTGCCCTTAAAACTAAACCAATAACTTTGTCAGGAAATAATTCTGCGTAAGCAATTCCAAGAGTTGAGCCCCAAGAACCACCCACTATAATCCACTTATTAATGTCCAGGTGCTCTCTTATAAGTTCTAGATCAGAAACCAAATGAGTGGTAGTATTAGCGTTTAGACTGCCTTTAGGAGTGCTCTGTCCTGAGCCTCTCTGATCAGGTAAGATGACCCTGAAGCGTGATAGGTCAAATAGGTCGCTATGTATTTTTTGGCAACCACTTCCTGGGCCTCCATGCAAGAATACAGCTGGAATTCCATTGGGGTTTCCTGTTTGAGCAATAAAGAGTTCGTGACCATTATCTACTTTAAGCCGAAAAGATTCATAATGATTATTATTAGATCTGTTTCGAAAAATCATGTTTTAAGTATACTCCCTAAGGGAAATAAATGAATGTTTTTTGATCGGTTTTGCGTTAGGAGTATTTGGTGTCTGCTAATAATTTAAAAATTCTAGGATTTTCTGGGAGTATGCGCAGAGAATCATTAAATCGAAAACTTATCCTTTCAGCTGCTGATTGTATACGTAAAACAGGCGTTGAAGTGAACATAGTGGAATTTTCTGATCTTCAAATGCCTATGTATGATACCGATTTACAAGAACAAAATGGCTTTCCTGAAAATGTATCTAAATTTAGAGATCTTGTTAAAGAACATAATGGATTTTTCATTTCTACTCCTGAATATAACCATAGTATTTCACCATTGCTTAAAAATGCTTTGGATTGGGCTTCTAGAAGTGAAGGAGGGGAGCCTCTTGGTTTTTTATTTAAAGGAAAAGCTGCATTGATGTTATCAGCAGCTCCAGGAATTTATGGAGGTGTACGTGCATTAATACACTTGAGAGAAATATTAAGTGCATTGGGACTCCAGGTATTGCCAAGGCAACTTGCACTTTCTCGTGCAAAGAGTGCATTTAATGAAAATAATGAATTTAAAGATTCTAATATAGAGAAGGAAGTTACGTATTTGGGCGAAAGCTTAGTAGAACTATCATTAAGCTTGGAAAAATAACTTATCTTCTTACAGCAGGCGTTTCTATAGGAAGGCCTCTGCCACGCCAAGCAACATAAATCTCTAAATTTAAATATTCTTCAGATCCTAAAGGGTAGGGATCGGCACGCATTGCATCGTTACACCATGCGAACATCCGATGTGTTGACCCCATGCTTCTCCATATTAATCTATAAAATGGAAATCCATTTGTTTGACCTTGGCTCATTTTATCCCCCCTAAGCATAAGACCAAATCTTTCATCATGACATTGGCTGCAAGCAAGATCTAGCTGACCTCTGCGTGTCATAAAATGTTCTTTCCCTTTATTAAATAAGGACTGGGCGGGGCCTGAAATATCAATATTACGGGGAAGGCCTCTTGATTGATAAGTTATGAAACTAGTCAAATCAAGAAGTTCTTGTGATTCATATTTATATGCCTCTGCATTCATTTTTTGAATACGTTCACGATTAATTAGAAGTTCTAGATTGATGATTCCATTGCTTTGATAATCATATTTTGGAAGGTTAGCTGCAATTCCAACCATACTTTCAGTGGCATTTCCGTGACAGGTTTCGCAAGATTTACCAGAGAACTCATCTACTGTTGACCAGAGTTTTGCACCCCTCTCAACACTAAATATACCTGGATTAAGAAAATCGTC
>CAZHAN010000058.1:0-7557 GCA_964530575.1 uncultured Rhizobiaceae bacterium
ATTGCGCTAACATTTTCTAATCTCCTGTTAAGAAAATTTGGCCATTCAGTATTATCAAGATCATTTACCCAAACAAGCGTTGTTGAAGCAATAACCCCTGCTAAAGTTATACGTTTTGTATAATAATTAAAATCTGTTGAGGTATCTTCTAAGTATTCCCATATTAAATTGGACGTATTGGCTAAAGATTTCATTCCATCAATGTTATGGGAAGGAATTGCATGGTAAGCAATGGCCTGTTTTGTAGCTTCCCTGTAAGGTTCCATTGCTTTAAATCTTAGCTTGATTGCAAGACTAATTTTTTCACTATATTTCAATGTATCAAACATAGAACTATTAAATAGAATAAGCATTTCATCATCTATTCGGTTATAAAATGCCATTACAAGATCAGATAAGCCGTTAGGAAAAATACGGCTGACTAAGGGCTTTCCTAAATCAGCAGATTTAACGGCTTGGTTGAATACCGTTTCTGTCCAGCCATAAATTTTTACATTAGGTAGAGCCGATTCCAAGACTAAATTAGTAGCTGCTATTATTTTTTCTTCAGAGTTATTTTTCATTATTTTTTTGTGCAGATTTAATTAATTTAGGTAATTCTGACTCAAAAATTAAAGAGCCTAGATTTCGCATTCTCATTGGATATAATATTCCATCAAGATGATCACATTCATGTTGAACCACTCTTGCATGGTAACCAGAAATTGTTTCTTCTATTTTAGTTCCATTAATTCTCTGATAACTGAGTTTTATCTTATTTTTTCTTGGGACTATCCCCCTCATTCCAGGCACAGATAAACAACCTTCCCAATCTTCTTTGATTTCTTCAGTTAAATATTCAATTTCAGGGTTAATTAAGACTGAAATCTCAGATTCATCAGCATCTAATTCTGATGCATTATCTTCATTTTCTGTATCCTCTTCTGGGGGAGGTATATAAACAACAATTCTTTTTAAAACGTGTACTTGATTTGCGGCTAATCCCTGTCCATTCGCATCGACCATTGTTTGAATCATATCTTCAATTATTATGGAGATTTGTGGGTCAGAAAAATCAGTTATTTTTTCTGCTTTCTTTCTAAGTATGGGGTTCCCCATTTTGGCAATTTTGAGTATCGACAAAGTTAAAGCTCCTTGCCTATGTCCTGAACCATTTTTTTTGCATCAGCAAATAACATCATTGTATTATCAGCATAAAAAATTTCATTATCAATACCTGCATAGCCTGGCGAAAGGGATCTTTTTATAACTAATACTGTAGATGCTTTTTCGACATCTAAAATAGGCATTCCATAAATTGGACTATTTGGATCTTTTCGGGCCGATGGGTTTGTAACATCATTAGCACCAATAACAATCGCTACATCTGTATTAGAAAATTCAGGATTAATTTCTTCCAGTTCCTTAACATCTTCATATGGGATATTTGCTTCAGCTAACAATACATTCATATGGCCAGGCATTCTGCCAGCTACAGGATGTATAGCATATTGCACCTTCACTCCTTTGGACTTTAGTTTTGAGGACATGTCAGCAAGAACATGCTGTGCTTGTGCAACAGCAAGTCCATAACCAGGAACGATGATAACTGATCTAGCATTTTCTATTAAGAAAGCAGCATCTTCAGCACTACCAGTTTTAGTATTTTTGTCATTTTTATCTGAATTTATTACCAATGATTCACCACCAAAACCGCCAAGAATTACACTAATAAATGAACGGTTCATCGCCTTAACCATAATGTAACTAAGTATTGCTCCAGAGGATCCCACTAGAGCTCCGGTAATAATCAAAGCAGAATTTTGAAGAGTAAATCCTATACCTGCAGCAGCCCAGCCTGAATATGAATTTAGCATGGAAATAACTACCGGCATATCTGCTCCACCAATAGGAATAATTAAGAGAATACCAATTAAGAATGATGCTAATACGAATAATATAAATAACTGGGCATTAGAATCGTATGCAAATAGAGCTATTGTAAAGATAATTAATAAGCCAATGGATAGATTTAGAAGATGTTGCCCGCGAAATACGACAGGGTTTCCAGAAACTAGTCCTTGCAGTTTTAAGAAAGCTATAAATGATCCAGAAAATGTAATGGCACCAATGGAAGCACCAATTGCCATCTCAATAGCACTTGAAAGCTTTAAGTTATTATTTATATCAACAATTCCGTATGATGCTGGATTTGAAAATGCTGCACTTGCAATTAACACAGCAGCAAGGCCCACTAAACTATGAAACGCAGCAACTAGTTGAGGCATGGCAGTCATTTGGATTTTGAGTGCAATTATTGTTCCAATTCCACCACCTATTACTATTGCAGATAGTATCCAGGAATATGAAACAACATTTGGATTCAATAAAGTTGTGACTATTGCAATAGTCATTCCAGCTATGCCAAACAGGTTTCCTTTTCTAGCGCACGCAGGAGAGGCCAAATCTCTTAAGGCTAAGATGAAGCAAATTGATGCAACTAGATAGGCAAGTGCAGTAAGATTTGAACTCATAAATATTTATTCCTATCGAGATTTCTTCTTAAACATCTGAAGCATACGTTGAGTTACGACAAATCCACCAAATATATTTATTACAGCTAAAATCATTGCAACAAATCCAAAAATTTTAGCAATACTGATTGATTCAGGACCGACTGCTATAATTGCACCTACAATAACTACGCTAGAAATTGCATTAGTTATTGCCATTAGTGGAGTATGCAGTGCAGGAGTTACACTCCACACTACGTAATAACCTACAAAAATAGCGAGTGCAAAGATAGAAATCTCCCAAATTAAAGGATCAACTTCCATTATTTTCTCCGTTTATTTAGTTAACTGTTTATTCACAATTTTTCCTTCGTGAGTGAGAAGCGAACTTTGAATAATTTCATCCTCCCAATCAATAGCCAGTTCTCCATCTTTAATAAGTGGAGAAAGGAAATGAATCAGATTTCGTGCATAGAGAGCCGAAGAATCGATTGCAATTCTACTTGGCATATTTTTATGCCCAATAATTTTTATTCCATCTGCATTAACGATCTGCCCTGGCTTGGACAAGGTGCAGTTCCCACCTTGCTCAACAGCTAAATCAATAATTACACTCCCTTTCTTCATATTATTAATCATTGATTCATCAATAAGGGTAGGAGCTTTTCGACCAGGAATGAGGGCTGTACAAATTGCTATATCTATCTTTGATAGTGTATCAGAAATTATTTCAGCTTGCAGTTTTTTCATTTCTTCATCAAGTGCTCTTGCATACCCCCCTTTAGTTTCAGAATCAGTCATTTGTGGTGGAGAAACGAAAGTAGCCCCAAGGCTTTCGACTTGCTCAGCGACTGCAGGTCGAACATCTGTAGCAAAAACAACCGCACCCAAACGCTTTGCAGTTGCAATAGCCTGTAGGCCAGCGACCCCTGCACCAAGAACAAATACTTTAGCAGGCGGTATTGTTCCTGCAGCAGTCATCATCAATGGTAGTGCTCTATCAAACTCAGAGACAGCATCAATAACAGCTCTGTATCCTGCTAAGCTAGATTGAGAAGATAAAACATCCATTGATTGTGCGCGACTTATTCTTGGGATAAATTCAAGAGAGAAGCTAGTAATATTTTTATTAGCATAAATAGCTATATCATCTTCATTAGTAATAGGGTCAAGTAAACCAATTAAGATTGTTCCTGAGGGTATGAAGTCTACCACTTTAGTGTTTGGGCGTTGAACTGTAAGAATTAATTTTGAATTTTCAAGAACATCAGGAACACTATTATAAATTGTGGCTCCTGCAACTGCATAATCATTATCGCTATGATACGAAGATAATCCAGCGCCTGATTCTATTGCTACCTCAAGACCCATTCCAAGAAGTTTCTTAACAGTTTCAGGTGTTACTGCTACGCGTCGCTCTGATTCCAGTTGTTCGCGTAAGATAGAAACTCTCATATTCTAGACTCCATAATATTTCCTATACCATTCTACAAAACGTGGCACTCCCTCCGATAAGGAGATGAGGGGTTTAAATCCAAGTTCTTTTGTAGATAACTCAATATCAGCAAAGGTTTCAGGAACATCCCCGGGTTGCATTGGCTCTAGTATACAATTTGCTTTTCTATTTGTTGATTCTTCAATTAATTTAATCAATTTTAGCAAGGGTTCGGTTTTATTATTTCCAAGATTATAAATTCGATGAGGGGCTGTATTGTCTATTTTTTCAGGAGAGTGATTGAGAGCAGCAAGTATTCCTTTAACAATATCATCGATATAAGTGAAGTCCCGTCTCATATTTCCTTGATTAAATATATGTACAGGGCTTCCTTCTATAATAGCTTTGGTAAAAATAAATAGGGCCATATCAGGTCTTCCCCATGGGCCATAAACAGTAAAAAATCGAAGTCCTGTCAGGGGAATGTCATATAGATGTGAGTATGAGTGGCTTATAGCCTCTCCTGCAATTTTTGTTGCTGCATATAGAGATACTGGTGTGACTGTTTTATCTAAAACCGAAAAAGGGAGTTGGGTATTTCCCCCATAAACAGAGCTAGAGCTGGCATAAACCATATGCTCTAGACCATTTATCTTTCTACATATTTCTAGAATGGAAAGGTGTCCATTGACGTTACTATTAGTGTAAGCAAATGGGTTCTCTAATGAATATCTAACTCCTGCCTGGGCAGCTAGATGGACAATTTTGTTGACTGTATGGTGTTTAGCTAGAGAGGACAGAAGGTTTTTAGTGTCGTTAATATCAGAAAGGATAAATTGAAATGAATCATTTTTAGTTAGTACATCAAGTCGTGCCTTTTTTAATGATACATCATAGTAGTCATTTAAATTATCAACTCCTATAACCGATTCTCCCTGTGACAATAGAGACGAAACGACATGAAAACCTATAAAGCCAGCTGCTCCAGTTACTAGTATGGTCATAAAATAATACTTTCAGCACAATCACATTTGTGCACTATAAAAAGACAATAAATGTTAATAATTTTTTGTCATCTGGAAGTCTAAAAAATGCCAATTTTGTTAAGACTTTTGGTATTTTTTCTTCCAATCTTCATATGGTTCTCCATATACAATTTCTCTTGCCTCATCATAAGTCATTTTATTTCCATTTTCTTCGGCAGCTGCACGATACCATTTGGCAAGGCAATTTCGACAAAACCCAGCTAGATTCATCAGATCTAAATTTTGTAGATCCTTTTGGTTGTCTAAGTGTTGTAAAAGTCGACGGAAAACTGCGGCTTCCAGTTCTTTTTGAGTGTCTCTTTTCATCTTGCCCTCCAAATAAATATATCTAGGAATATAGGGCGATATGGCCCTCCAGTCATGTATATGTGCTTAATAAAGGGAAAATATTTCATGTTTCTATATGATTCTATGCTGGTAATGCAATTTCTTCTGTGCGCTGGTGGAAATTTTAGTATATTAAATACATATTCATGCGACGAATGCGTAATACAAAAATAATTGCAACTCTGGGTCCTTCCAGCTCGGATAAAGAGATGGTGCGCTCTCTTTTTGAGGCTGGTGCAGATATGTTTCGTCTAAATTTCAGCCATACAGACATTAAAACACAAAAAAGGCTGGTCCAGCTTATTCGTGATTTGGAATCTTCGTCAGGTCGTCCTATAGGAATTGTCGGAGATCTCCAGGGTCCAAAAATTAGACTAGCTGAATTTCGCGAGGGAAAAGTAGTTTTAGAGGAAGGTAATTTATTCCAATTAGACACTAACCCATCTCCTGGAGATGAAAATAGGGTTTCACTCCCTCATAAGGAGATTTTGGAAGCTGTTTCTAGTGGAGATGAAATTTTATTAAATGATGGACGTATTCGTCTAAAGGTTAAAGAAGTCTCTTCTGGCATAGTAAGAACAGAAGTACTTATTGGTGGTGAAATATCTGATCATAAGGGACTAAATGTTCCAGGAATCACACTCCCCGTAAAGGCTCTAACGAGCAAAGATACCCTTGATCTTGAAAATGCTCTTCTTCTAGGAGTCGATTGGATTGCATTAAGTTTTGTGCAACGTCCCGAAGATGTGGCTGAAGTTAAGGAATACATTAATGGCAGAGCAAGTCTTATGACAAAAATAGAAAAGCCATCTGCAGTTTCTCATCGCTCTGAAATTTATGCGTTATCTGATGGTTTAATGATAGCAAGGGGAGATCTTGGAGTTGAAATGGCTGTTGAGCAGGTTCCAGGGGTACAAAAACAACTTATTAAAGCTGCGCGAGCAGCAGGGAAGCCAATAGTTGTTGCTACACAAATGCTCGAATCAATGATTCATTCACCAACTCCAACTCGAGCTGAGGTCTCTGATGTTGCTACTGCAGTCTATGATGGTGCCGACGCAGTGATGCTGTCAGCTGAATCTGCAGTTGGTAATTATCCTGAAGAAGCTGTCAGAACAATGAATAAAATTGCTGAGGAAGTTGAAAAAGACTCTCTTTATAGGGCTTTAGTAAATGCAGAAAAACCAAATCCAGAGGCAACTAGTGCAGATGCTATAAGTGCTTCGGCAGCACAGACAGCTGAGACACTCAATGTATCTGCTATTGTTTCCTATACATCAACCGGTTCAACTGCTGCTCGTGCGGCAAGAGAAAGACCCAGTGTTCCGATTGTAAGTCTTACTCCAAAAATTGAAACTGCAAGAAAGCTCTCATTATTTTGGGGCGTTCATTGTATGCAGGTTCGTGACCCTATAAGTTTTAATGATATGGTTGAGCTCGCGTTTGAAGCAGTACTTTCTGACGGATTTGCAAATCTTAATGACAGGCTAGTAATTATTGCTGGAGTTCCATTTGGAACATCTGGGGCGACTAATGTAATGAGGGTGGCAAGAGTTCAGTCAAGGTCAACTATTTATTAATATTATTATTGATGGCTACTAGATTCGCTTATCATAGCGTTTTGAAGTTTTTCAAAAGCCCGTACTTCAATCTGACGGACTCTCTCTCTGCTGATACCATAGATCTTTGAAAGTTCTTCAAGCGTTAATGGAGATTCTTCAAGTCTTCTTTTCAGAATAATATGTTTCTCTCTTTCATTAAGTTTTTCCATTGCTTTATTAAGCATGGTATGTCTGAGATCGAATTCTTCAGTTTCAGCGTAAGTTAACTCTTGGTCAGGAGATTCATCTATAAGCCAATCTTGCCATTGTCCTTCACCGTCACTTCGAAGGGGTGCATTTAATGACTGATCTCCAGTTGTCATTCTTCTGTTCATATTAATGACATCTTGCTCAGGGACATCAAGTCGATCAGCAATTGTTTTCACTGTGTCAGGATGAAGATCTCCATCATCGATTGACTTAAGTTGTGCCTTCACTTTTCGCAAATTAAAGAACAGTTTTTTTTGTGCTGCAGTAGTACCAATTTTTACTAGTGACCATGAGTGTAAAATATATTCTTGGATTGATGCGCGTATCCACCACATTGCGTAAGTAGCCAAACGAAAACCACGCTCAGGGTCAAATCGTTTAACTGCTTGCATTATTCCAACATTACCTTCAGAAATAAGATCAGCTAGAGGTAATCCATACCCCCT
>CAZHAN010000059.1:0-7510 GCA_964530575.1 uncultured Rhizobiaceae bacterium
GGATCATAGAGTTGTTGAGTATTCTTGGAAGATTCCACAAAGGATGAAGTTTAGGGACGGAATTAGTAAGTGGCTACCAAGGCAGGTATTATATAAATATCTCCCCAGATCTTACGTCGATCACCCTAAGAAGGGCTTTTCTATTCCATTAAGTGACTGGTTGCGTGGCCCTCTTAAAGATTGGGCAAGCTCATATTTAAGCATTGATCACTTAAAACAAGATGGGTATTGGAACTACCAAGAGGTTAATTCTTCTTGGGAAAATTTTCTTAAAGGAAATTCCATAAATCAGGAATCTATATGGGGTGTTCTGATGTTTGAATCTTGGATTGAAAAAAATAAAAATAATAACAAGTAAAAGTATAAAATTTTGATAGAAAATCAAAAATCAATCCATGTTACTCACTTAATTACAAGCCTTTCTTTTGGGGGAGCCGAGTTACAGCTTTTACGTTTACTTTCTCAGATGGACTCTCCGTTTGTTAGTCATTCAGTAATTGCACTAATATCTGGAGGTCCAGTTGAAGAACAAATTAAAGACTTAGGTATTGATGTGTATACATTAGGGATGCGTTCTGGAAGACCAAATTTCATAGCACTTATTCGTCTTTTTCAGGTTCTACGCAAACAACGTCCTGAAATACTTCAAACTTGGCTTTATCATGCAGATTTATTAGGCATTGTTTTTGGTAAATTAGCTCGTATACCCCGAATTATTTGGAATTTGCGTAGCTCAAATAAAGACGAGAGGTATACTAAGGGAATTCGTGGTTGGATAATTAAAATTCTGGCAATTCTTTCTTTTGTCCCTGATGCAATAATAGTTAATTCCGAAGCAGGTCGAATTTTACATAAGAAATTGGGTTATCATCCTAAGAGATGGGAAAAAATTCCTAATGGAATAGACATTAATGAATTTTATCCTAATAAAAATTCTTCTAAAATTATTAGAAAAGAAATTGGCATTAGAAATGATATTTTTTTAATAGGTCTTGTTGCTAGATTTGATCCTCTTAAGGGCCATGATAATTTTATTCAGGCAGCAAATATTTTAATCAAGAAGAAAAAATATGATGTAAATTTTTTGTTAATTGGAAAGGGAGTTAGTAAAGAAAATCTACTTAATTTAGATAATAATTTTAAAGAAAATTTAGATAATAACTTATTCCATATACTTGGAGAGAGAAATGACATTCCAAGAATAACTGCTTGTTTGGATTTAGCAACATGCTCATCAACTGGGGAGGGATTTCCTAATGTAGTTATAGAAGCTATGGCTAGTGGGGTGCCTGTAGTTAGTACAGTTGTAGGGGATGCAAAAACTATTATCAAAGATTCGGGATTAATTGTTCCTATATCTAATCCCGTAGCTTTAGCCGAAGCTTGGTCTAAATTAATTGATATGGAATCTGATCAATTAAAAGATCTTGGGAAGAAAGCTCGTAATAATATTGTGTTAAACTATGATTTAAAATTAATTTCTAAGATATATGAAAGGTTTTATTTAAACCTAATTATTTCATAATTATTTAATTTATTTTATTCTTCAATAAGGAGCTTAGCTATTCGTTGAGCTCCTTTTTTATTTAAATGACCATCATAAGGGAAATAATAAATACTAGGTTTATCTAAAAAAATATAAGCCGTTCTTTTAAAATTTAAGGATCCCGCCGCAAGATTTATGAGTTCTTCAGTTTCATCATATGTACCTCCCAAAATATCCTGAACAGGGTGAAGAAGATAAATTGTAATATCAAAATTTTTTTCATTTCCAAGACTAGAAAGCACTTTTAGTTCTCTAGAGATTGATTCAAGTCCTTGGTCAACTTGATTTTTTTTGGCATTTGGTGAAAGCCAATATCTCAAGTTTGGTCCAAAATAAGAATAAATTATTCTAGTAAGATTTGATTTTTCTAAGATCAAACTCCTTTTATTAATCAACCATACAATAGGATTAAAATCAGGATTAGTTTTTTGGTGTGAACCAGAAATAGAATCTAACTGGGTAATTGTCTTTATAGACATATTTTTTTCTATTGCAGTATCCAAAAGATCATTACCTGACATAAGGGAAGAAGACATTGCAAAAATAAATAACTTTATTTCCTTTGGTTTCCAGTCGTATCTATTAAGTTCCCGTTGAAGAATTTTAACCTGCCTATAAGTTCCCGTTCCAGGAATAGCAAGATTTACACAACTTTTGTTAGTTTTTGTACAAAAAATAGATGCAAAGGTTTCTTTTTCGTTTAAACCTTGTCCAAAAGTAAAAGAGTCACCAAGAAAAATTATTTCAGGTGAAGAATTAGGAATTTTACCTCTGAATCCGTGTTTCCCAATGCTCACAATTGAATTAAAGTCTGGCGAAATTTGACGGAATACTAACCCTGGAATAAATCTATCTTCTGACCCATATACATCAATTTTATTCCCTTCCAAATCGGTAAAAAATGACCCTGGGGAGATAGGAAACACAATCCTTGATGTAAATTCTAAAGCTATAAAGCCAATAAATAAAATTCCAATAGTAAATAATAAGCTACTAAAAAAGAATAAAATTCTTTTTTTTAATGTCATATTTAATCAAGCTCAAAGTTATTTTTATAGTTTATTTTAAGGCTCAAATCTTGACTAGTTTTTGTGAGAATACAATTTCCAATTGCAAGTACATCCATTTCGGTTCCCATAAAACATCTAAATGCATCCTCTGGGCTACAAACTATAGGCTCACCTCTAACATTGAAGCTTGTATTAACTAGAATAGGACAGCTTGTTTTATTCTCGAACATTGAAAGAAGATCATAAAATCTTTTATTTGTAGACTTGTCTACTGTTTGGATCCTTGCTGAGTTATCTACGTGGGTAACTGCTGGAATTTTAGACCTTGGTATATTTAACCTGTCAATTCCTGATAACGAATTATCTGAACTTGAAGTATCATATAGATGCTCTGATTTCACGGTTGATACAAAAAGCATATAGGGACTTTGGGTATTTAAGTCGAACCAATTTTGAACTTCTTCTGATTTGATTGCTGGTGCGAATGGCCTAAAACTTTCTCTATATTTTATTTTTTTATTTAAAGTACGCTGCATATCTGGCGAGCGAGGGTCACCTAGTATTGAACGTGATCCTAATGCTCTTGGTCCAAATTCCATTCTTCCTTGGAACCAACCAACGGCCTTCCCCTGACAAAGTGCATTAGTAACATCCGTAAGAAAATCATGGTCATTATAAACATTAAATTTTGCACCAATTCTTTCTAATTCATTTTCAATTTCCGTTTGAGTATATTCTGGTCCTAGATAACTACCTTGCATTGAATCTGTATTAGAATTTTTTTCTCTCTTGTCCCCACTGTATTGATAATATCCTGAAAGGGCAGCACCCAAAGCACCTCCAGAATCTCCAGCTGCAGGTTGTATCCAAACTTCTTCAAAGATTTTTTCTTCCAAAATTTTCCCATTAGCAACACAATTGAGTGCTACTCCTCCTGCAAGACATAGTTTTGAGAGGCCAGTGTCTTTAGCAATTGAACGTGACATCCTAAGAATTATTTCTTCTGTTACTGATTGAATTGATGCGGCTAAATCCATTTCGCGTTGAGTCACAGGACTACCCGGAGATCTTGGAGGAGAATCAAATAACTTGTTAAATTTGTTATTAGTCATCCTAAGGCCAGTGCAATAATCAAAGTACTTAAGATTAAGTCTAAAAGATCCATCCTCTTTTAGATCAATTAAATTATTGAGTATAATGTCACGGTATTTTGGGGTACCGTATGGAGCAAGCCCCATAACTTTATATTCTCCGGAGTTCACCTTAAATCCAGTATAATAGGTAAATGCAGAGTAAAGGAGTCCGAGTGAATGGGGGAAATGTATTTCTTTATACATCTTAATGTCATTCCCATCCCCTATACCAATCGATGTAGTTGTCCACTCTCCTACGCCATCTAAAGTTAGAATTGCTGCTTCTTTAAAAGGAGATGGATAAAATGCACTTGCTGCATGAGAAAGATGATGTTCAGAAAATAATAGTTTCTTTTCCCAATCATAATCAGGAGCATGTGATTTTAATTTTCTCTTTATCAGATATTTTTGAAATAATTTTTCATTTAACCAAATCGGTAGTGCCATCGAAAATGAACGGAATCCTTTTGGTGAAAATGCAATATATGTTTCTAATAATCTTTCAAATTTAAGAAATGGTTTATCATAGAATGTAACAAAATCTATATCATTGAGGTCAATATTGGATGATTCTAGACAATATGAAATTGCATTTGATGGAAAACGAGAATCATGTTTACGGCGGGTGAACCTCTCTTCCTGAGCTGCAGAAATTATTTTTCCATCTTCGACTAAAGCCGCGGCACTGTCGTGGTAGAAAGCAGATATTCCTAAAACTCGCATAAGTATTAAAAGATTGTATATATAAATGGTGCCACTGCAGATCCTTGGCTTAAAACAACCAAGCCACCAAATATCACCATTATAATAAAAATAGGGTAAAGCCAGAATTTTTTTCTAGATTTAACAAATTGCCATAGTTCAAGAAGAAAACTCACTATAATTGTCCTCAGAATTGACGGTTCATGGTTCTAGGCTCAGGGCCGGGGGGATCACGAGTTATCCAGTATGTGCTGAGCTTTGAGTCAAATTTTAATTTTAGAGGGTCCTTACCCATTGCTTTTAGAATTAGTCCAATTGGTGTGATTGCTCCAAAAAACAACAATCCTAATATAATTGGATTTGTAAATTTACTAAGTAATATTCCAAAGTGATACCAGGCTTTATTGAAAGGGGATAAGATTTTTGGAAATAGGATTGTAATTGATAAGGTAATAATTGATGCAAGCATCCAATAAATCCATGATGGATTATTTTTCCATAAAGTTATACCCATGATAATTCCAAAGAAAATTGTAAATACAGCACCAAAACTTTTATTAGAGCCACGTTTAGCTCTTTCTTGCTCATAGTTTTCATGGCTATATATTTTTCTTTTTTTCGACATTCTTAATTCCTTCAAACAATTTCTTTAAATTTTGTAATTTCACTAGAATTGGAGTTAAGTGGTTTCCTCCAGTTGATATACAAATTCCTAGACATTATTACTACTACAGAAAAGTAAATTATCATTATGTAGTCAGTGCGAAAACGAATAGCAGTCCCTGGATTATTCGTTCCTAGAGGATATACAGCAAACATTATCCAAAACAACGTAAATATTCCGATAAGGAAGCTGTATACTGGCATTTTTGGTAATCTAATAAAAATATAAAATCCCAGTAAGGCAAGTATTGCTGAACTTTCAACAAAAGAAGCTAAGTGAAGGACTTTAGTAGATGCTTCACTAGCAGTAGGTCCAACAAATGCTAATAGCATACCTTCGGGTGCCTTTGTAAATATATCATATTTTTCAACAATAAAACTTCCAGCCCTACTGCTAGAGCCTGGCTCCTTTACCCATGTCCCAATTAATATTGCCACTTTATCAACTATATCTCTCATTAAAAATAACAAATAAAGAGAAGATGCGCCTGCACAAAGCACAAACGTTGCTGGATATCGTACAGATTTGGCTAATTTAGATGTAATTGTTAGGAAAATGATTGCAGGCGTAAAATGAGGCTTAAATATGTATAATAAAATAAAAATAGGTATTAGGAAGATATTAAATTTGTCTTTGTTATTATATATATCGGCTATATATTTTAGAAGAATACACACAAGAAATACCACTATAGCTTCTTTTGCAGCAACTGATGACCACATTGTGAAGGACGGAAACAGTACAAGAATTGCTAACCATTTTCTTGACTGAGAATCAATACTTCTCAGAAGTGCAACTATCCCAATAAAGGCGATACTTTGAAAACCGAGATTAATAATTATCGGATTTCCTCCAGAAAAAAAGCTAAAAAAACCTCCTACAATTTCAGTTAGATCAGTCGCAATTCCTCTCATTAACCAAGTCACAGTTGGATCAATTGATTTAACTAGAGAAATAGCAGAATTGATATTTTGATTTTGATAATTTTGCGTATCGGCAACTAATGTTATGCGCATTATTACCAACTGCATATATATAGACCACGCAGATCGGTATAAAAAAAGGAAGGCATAAAAAGCATTCCAAGTAAAACGCATACTTAATCTCGATTCATCTATATTATTAAAATAACTATATTAAGTTGGAATTAAATATTTCTTTCACGTCTAATCAGTGCAAATAAAGAAATTAAAATAAATCCAATAACTCCACCTATAATTCCGGGCATACCAAAAATTAAACGAATATTTGGTTCTGTAAGTCCGTTTAATATATATGCTTCTTCTACTACTGTTGCTGAGTAGGGTAAATCTACCTCTAGGGCTACAGCACGACCTAGTTCGGTAGCCAACTGCTCACGAAGACCATCCCTAATATGGATTTTATCAACTGTGGCAAGTTGTTTTTCGACATAGGCCATGCGTTCTTCTAATTCTAATTTATCCGTCTCTCTAATTAATTCATCGGCTTCAAAATATGCAGTTGTAAGCAACCATAAAGCAAAATCGGGGTCTTGGTGAGTAACTGATAACCTCTTGAAGGGCCCTCCATCAATTTCTTCAATTTTTATCGAGGATACAATAAAATTAGCAGCATTTTGAAGATTAGGTGGAGTCCATAAATTTTGTCTCAAAAATGTTTTAATTTTTTCTTGTCGTTCAAATTCTTCTCCAGAAGGTTTTTTCCATTCTTGTTCCTCATCATCCCAACTGCCTGAATAGAGTAATTGCATTATCCCATACTTTTTTTGTAGTCGATCAGCTAGAGAAACGGATCCCAGAAAAAATTCAAGACGATTAAATGGACTTATTGAGCTGGCTTGAGCCCCTGGTAGTAAGCCTAACTCTACTGCAATTGCCTCTACCCCCCCTGAACTTTTTCCCTGATTAATTGATTCAGACGGAAGTACTGTCATTGCTGCAACATATTGAGGGGTAAAACCTTTAAGATCACTGTAGCCAGAATAAATGCCAGCTAAAGCAAAGAGGATTGGGATCCATGACCATTTTATTAAGACTGAAGATAAATATCCTAAGTCAATAACCTCGGTGGTATGAGTTTGATTTTGATTATTCTTATTTATACTAGTCAATTTTCTTGATAATCCCCCATATCTTAACCCTCCAAAGGGAAAGTCACATTTTTTGCTTCAACAAACATATATCATTTATAGCCCTTCAAAAGAGAACGGTATACCTCGATAGTCTTGAGAGCAATTGAGTTTTCATCAAAAGATCCCTCAACCAATTTTCTTCCCTGAATGCCAAATTCTGCAATGAGATCTGGGTCTTTGATTAGATCATACAGTCTGTTAGCCAATAAATTGACATCTTTTGGGGGAACTAGGTACCCGCTTTGGCCATCTATAACCGCTTCACGGCAGCCAGGGACATCATTAGATACTATAGGTCTTCCTATCGCAGCCGCTTCCAGAAGGATTTTTGGAACTCCTTCT
>CAZHAN010000060.1:0-7463 GCA_964530575.1 uncultured Rhizobiaceae bacterium
TCATAATTATAATATTTGATTCTAGTAATAAAATTCTAAATATTATTTCAGATAGGTTTTCATCACAAAAAATCTATTTTAATGTTTACAAAGATATTCTTTATGCAGATTCAAACCTGATTGACTTATGTAAAGTGCTTGCATCAGTGAAATCTATAGAAATTAATGAATCAGCTATGTTTGAATTCTTATACTTTAGAAGATTGTTCGGCACTAAAACATATGAGAAAAATTGTAAATTACTTAATTCAGCCTCAGTGCTTGAGTATAAATCTAGTCCAAAAGAAATTATAATTAATAGTTATTGGAGTCCTTCATTTGAAAGATTAAAAGGTGATGTAAATAGCATCTCAAGTCAATTAGCAAATTCTTTACGAGAATCAATGAATATTTATACTTCAGATGTTGATAATTCTAATGCCGGACTCTTATTGAGTGGTGGACTTGATTCTCGCGCCTTATTAGCTGCATCTAGAAAAAAAATTGTTTGTTATACTACTTGCCCTGAAAGAAATAATGAATCATTTGTAGCTGAGGAAGTCTCAAGAGTATCTGGTAATGAAAATGTTTTTATTCCTAGACCAAAAGGAAATATAAATGATGCTATTGATCATCTGACGAGAATCACAAGCGGAGAACATTCCTTAACTAATATGCAATTTTACGGATATCAAAATTATATACCTAGCAATATTAGTTCAATATTTCTTGGTATAGGCCTGGATATATTTTTTGGAGGTCTTTATCAACATAAAGATATAAAAACATATCTTGGAAAGAGATCTCTCCATTTTAAATTAAATCCTTTACCATTTAATATTCGGGATTTATTTATTGATAATATAAGGTATCGGCTTAGAACATCTAACGCATATTCTATTGTCCGTAAGGAATATATAAAGGATATGTGTGATCATTTGGTTCAAGGTGTAGAAGAAATCTTGAATGATGCACGAATGGTAACAGATGATCCTTATGATATGTGGGAGTTTATGCATGCACAGCCATTATCGAGGCATTATTCATTTTCAATGGCAGAATCAATCAGGACCTTCGTTGAATGTAGGATTCCTGCTCTAGAGAATAATTTATATGATTTATTTTTTTCTATACCCCCAGAATTTAAAACTAATTGGACAGTTTATAGAAAAGCAATAAAAATTCTTTCTCCAGAATTAATGAAAATTAGAAATGCTAACACTAATGTTCAAGCTTCGTATCCATTTTTGATTCAAAGCTTCGTAGTATGGTACAGGGCTTTTTCGAATCGTTTTTTTGGTACAGAAAATTTATTACCTCCGAAAGGAATTGATAGGTCATGGATTAGTGATTCTAATCATATTTCGGAAAACCAAAATCTTAAGCTAGCAGTCCATAATCTTTCAAATTCAGATATATTGGGTGACTTGAGATTTATTGATATGAATTGTATACGTGAGTTAGTAGAACAGCATTTCTCAGGGAAAAAGGACAATTCAATTCTTCTTCTCCATTTGGTAAGTGTTGAACGTTTAATATCTCAAATAAGATAGAATATAGTGAAAAATTATCTTTTCGTTGTCCGATCATATAATGACTTGGATCAAATTACCCCTCTGATAGATTATATCTCCCGTAATAATCACAATAATAATGTTTTTTTATTTTCATCTGTCCATCCAGAGACATTTAAAGGGAATGAATGCCAAAAATATTTAAAGTCAGAATATGGAATTGAATTAACTTATCTTCTTGATGGAATTAGTTCGGGATTAAATCGCTGGTTTGATGGAAAATTAAGACAGGTATTACGTTTTATAAAGAAAGTTAGTTTGCCAAGAAAATTACGTAATCCTGTGGGAGATATTTTATCAGTTGGGTTTAAAAGTGTATTAAGTAATTATGAAAAAGTTAATGATAAATGGGAACAAAGAATTATTGATCGGTGTAAGCCAGATATTATATTATATGACTGGGTTTACCCTGCAAGATTTCCTTATACACCTCTAACATCTATTGCTAAGCAGTTAAACATTCCAATTGTAGCTTTGCCTCATGGGATACAAGTTTATACACATGAAGCTCCTGCAGGTGGAGTTGATAAATCAATTAAACAAAATCAAGATCTTGATAAGAAAGATATGAATTTTGATTATCAAATAACACAAAATAATATTGGAAGAATTCATTTGCAAAATCAGGGTGTAGTTCCTGATAAGATTATTGAGTTAGGAAGTTTAAGATATGAGAGAGATTGGCTTCAAAGATATCCAAAGTTATACAAAGGAAAACAATATGAGCTTAATCATAAAAGTCATCTCAAAATAGTTATATTCCCGTCTAAGCTTGAATATAAGGTTCATGCTGATAAAGTTCGGAATTTAGTGAAAGCATCTTTGGGTAACGGTAGAAGTATTGTTATTAAGCCACACACTCGCGGAATGACGCTAGATTTTCTACGTTCTGAATTAAGGGAAAAAAATGTAATATCAGCTCCTGATACTTCTTCTTTTGAATTAATTAAATGGTGTGATGTAGCGATTGTATGGGGTAGCAGCATTGGTCTTCAGGTTCTCGGAGAAGGGAAACAATTAATTTATCCCCAATTTGTTCATGAACCGTTAACATATTACAATAAATATCTTCCTGATTGTCTGGTAAATTCTATAGAAGAATTAAATGAAGTTTTGATGAAATTAGAAAAAAATACAGACTTTTGTTTATACACTTCTGAGCAAGTAGATAAACTATTCAGGGATATTGTTTATGCGGGAGACGATATTCATTCAGTTGCAAAACGACATATCGATTTTTTTAATTCAATAAATTAATATTTGAGAGAATTTGAATGGCAAGGATTCTTATAACTACAGCTCCTTTTGGAGAACAGATAAGGCTTCCCATAGATTTGCTTGATCAATCAGGAATAGAGTATTTAATTAATCCATATGGTGAAAAATTAAACGAAAATCAATTAATTGAACTTGTATCTGATATTGATGTGATAATTGCTGGCACTGAACAATTAAATGATAGGGTTTTAAGCTATGCTAAATCACTAAAGTTTATTTCTAGAGTCGGGACCGGGGTGGATAGTGTTGACTTATTATCAACAAGGAAAAGGGGGATAAAGGTATCACATACACCAGATGCTCCCGGTCCAGCTGTTGCTGAGCTGACGATTGGTTTAATGATTTCACTATTAAGGCACATACATATTTCTAACGATCAAATAAAGAACGGAGTATGGAGTAGATTTATTGGTAGGAGGATCTCTGAATTATCTATAGGAATTATTGGTGTCGGCAGGATAGGAAAAGGAGTGATTAGTCGGTTAAGTGCATTCACCAATAATCGTATATTAGTTAATGACATTAATCCTAATTTAGAATTAAATAATTATCATAATTTGGAGTGGGTTGATAAAGATAAAATATACTGTGAATCAGATATAATTTCATTACATATTCCATTGACAAAACATACAAACAATATGATTCGATCTGATGAGTTAATGAAAATGAAATCAGATGCAATTATTATTAATACTTCTCGTGGCGGTATTATTAATGAATCTGATTTACAGGAAGTATTGTTGTCAGGCCATCTTTCTGGTGCAGCAGTCGATGCCTTTAATAAAGAACCATATTCGGGTCCACTTAAGAATATTGAGAATTGTTTACTCACCGCGCATATGGGGTCAATGTCCATTGATTGTAGAGCTCAAATGGAGAGAGAGGCTACTGAAGAGGCTATTAGATTTTTAGATGGCAAGAAGCTATTAAATGAAGTTCCGGAAGCAGAGTATATAATTCAAGAGCAAGGTATCTAGATTATATTTTATAAGTGATAAATTTAGAAATAAATTATAATTATAAAAAAAATTATTATGATCAAATATCTTAAGTCCCTTTTCAAGCGAATTGAAAGCATTGCTAGAGAGCGCAGTAGCTATGATTTCCTTGTCAAAGATTGGATAAATTTATCAGATCTTGATGCATGCTCAGATGTGTTAAGAACAATGAGATTTACGAATAATATTAGGCCTAGTTTGGTAAATCCTCCTAACAAACGAAATATAATTGTAATTTCTCCTCATCCAGATGATGAAATTATTGGCCCTGGAGGAACTTTAATTAAATCAATTGAACAGGGATCTAAGGTTAAAGTAATTTATTTAACTTCTGGGGGGAAAACTAAAGAAGAAAAAGAACTTAGAGAAATGGAGGCTCAAGAAGTTGCGGAAAGGATCGGATTTGAAGTTGATTTTGTTAGACAAAATGTGAATGAGATTAGTCTTAAGGAAGATATTTTAATTAATATTTCATCAATGATTAATTCCTTCAAGCCAGATATTCTATTTGTTACATTCTTACTTGATGATCACGACGACCATCGTAGGGCAAGTGAAATACTATTTAGGATTTATGAAAGAAAAGAACTCAGGGATGACCTTAAAATATGGGCATTTCAAATCTATGGATCAGTTATTCCTAATATTATCGTTGATATAACGGATGTTCATAATCAAAAATCAGAGTTGATAAAATTATTTAATTCACAAACAAAGTCACGCGATTGGGCCCACTATGCATTGGGGCTTAATGCATATAATTCAAGATTATTAGAAGGGGGAAATCCTGAAAGTTATGTAGAAAGTTTTTTTAGCTTGCCACTAAAGGATTATGCTGAATTTTGCTCTATATATTTTAGTCATGGTAGCAATAAAATATATTATTCTGAATATTATCGATCTGAAAGATGATCAATCAAATAGAAAATAAAATAATAAATAACCATAAGAATATTACTGTACGTATTGTAAACAATTCTGATAAAAAATCCTGGGATTCATTTGTAAATAAATACATAGAACATTCAGAATTGTGCAAATTTTATTGGAAAGATGTTTTAGAAGAAAAATTTAATGCTAGTACATATTTTTATATAGCAATTGATGAAACTGGAATTATATCTGGAATATTTCCTGCTTACACAAATGTTAATTATAAAGGTCAAATAAATTTATATACTCTACACAAAGGGTTTTATGCATTAGATAAATACTCAAAAAAATTATTACTCAAGCAGATAGTATCTTTAGCATCTGAGAAAAAAATAGTAAGTACAGAGTTTTCCACAAAAGAATCTATTGAAGAATTATCAAATTATTTAATTGAAAAATCTTCTATTATTTTAAATCTAGATTCTACAATAGGGGGTACTTGGAATAATTTACGATCTAAAACAAGAAATATGATTCGAAAATCTAAAAACTCTGGTTTAGTTTGCGAGAAGGGCTATAAAAATATTAACAAGTTCTATTCCATATATTCTACCAATTTAGCTAATCTGGGAGTTCCAATACATGAACGTGAATTTTTCTTAGAAATGTCTAGAACATGTTCTGGAGAATCAGAGTTAATTGTTGCTAAATATAATGGGAAAATTATTTCTGGCTTACTGATTTTTTTTGGTGTTAATTCTTCTATTTATCCATTTCAATCTACTGACATTAAATATAATAATCTTGCTGCAACCCAGTTTCTTATTTGGGAGGCGATCAAGCTAAGTATAGAAAAAGGAATTACCCGTTTTGATATGGGTGAATCTAGTTATGGAAGTCCAGTTTATAAATCAAAAATAAATTTTGGAGGCCTACCTGAGGCAGTATATTATTACAAACAGATTCAAAACCAATATCAATTATTGAATGAAAATAAAATAAAAAATGATCATTCATATTTTAAGATATTATCTATCATTGATTATTATCTTATGAAAAAATCTCCAATGTTGATTCGTCGTAGATATTGTATATGGAAGAGAAAGCAAGGAAGGTTATTGTTTTAATGAATTCAAATAATAACCGCTCCATAACTGTTTGTTACCCTTTTGTTGGGGATTCTATTGGGGGGGCTCAAATATCTACACAATTACTATTTTCAAATTTACCTACAAAATTTAAAACTATAATTGTAGTTCATGAGAGAGGTCCATTAACTGACCTTTTTGATCAAAAATCTATTGAATATAAAATAATTAGTTTACCAATTTATGTAGGTTCAAAAAGTGGTATCCTTAATTATATTGTATCATTCTTTATTACTGTGCCGAGAATTTGGTTTTTTTTAGTTAATAGTAAAATTGATATTGTTCATGCTCAGGATTATAGAATTAATCTAAGCTGGGTATTGCCAACTAAATTATCTGGGAAAATTCATATTTGGCATCAAAGATCAAAAATCGCTAATTCTAGATTGGTTCAATTATTGATCCGTCTTGCAGATTTAGTTGTTTTTAATTCAAAGTATTGTGCAAATACATTGCCAAAAAAATATAGTCTAAATTCAGATGTTATCAATAATCCATTTATTAATTATAAAAATATATATAATAAAAAAGAGTCAAAATATAATATCTGTAAAGATCTAAAATTTGATTTAAATACTAAGATTGTTGGTTTTATTGGTAATTTAACTGAACAAAAAAGACCCTTTATTTTTTTGAAAGCTGCAGCAAATATTTTAAGGACGTCATCATCCCCAGTCTTCTTTCTTGTTATTGGGGCAGATCGTTCAGGATTTCATATTAAATTAAAAGATTTGGCTGATGAACTCGGCATAAGTGGAAATATAAAATTATTGGGCTTTTGTTATCCCGTTGAGCCATTTATTGCAGCATGTGATTTAATAATTGCACCAGAAGTTGAAGATGCATTTGGTCGATCTTTAGTTGAATCTATGTTGTTAGGTACTCCAGTAGTCGCATCAGATTCTGGTGGTCATAAAGAGATTATAGAGAATGGACAAACTGGGTATTTATTTCCAGAAGATAATATTGAAGAATTAACAAAAATATCATCTGAATTATTAGAAGATGATGATCAAAGAAAGTTTGTTGCAGAAAAAGCAAAAGAGAATGCTGAATCAATCTATTCAATAGACAAACATATTGAAAGAATAGTGCATCATTATAATCATTTAACAAAAAAAAATATTTAACTATTATAATTATTTATATTAATAATTTCTTTTTAATCAATACATGAATAATGATTTAAAATTACACCACCTAACTATGATTATAGGTGACCTAAGTGGGGGTGGGTCCCAACGGGTGTTAACCCATTTAGCTAATGGGTGGAATCAGAAAGGATTCTCAATCTGCATTATTACCATAGGAGGTGCAGAGGAAGATTTTTTTGATATTGACCAAACCATAACCAGGATAAAATTATTTAAGACTGGGACCTCTAATTCATTATATCAAAAAATAATTAATAATTTACTAAGAATTAGATATCTTCGTAGAGCAATTAAGCAATCATGCTCTCCAGTAGTAATTTCATTTATAGGTGTTACCAATATAATAACTATCCTTGCTTCAATTGGATTAGGGAAAAGGGTTGTTGTTTGTGAACGTAATGACCCATTAAATCAATCCTTGGGATTTTTTTGGGATACTGCAAGAAGATTGATTTA
>CAZHAN010000061.1:0-7160 GCA_964530575.1 uncultured Rhizobiaceae bacterium
ATCTATAGGTACAAGCTGACTTAAATCTTCTAGTGTGCGTGTTACTGATTTTTTTACTAAATCACCTGGCCCCTTAGTTTGCTCAGGAATCAATAGAACTCGATAGTTTTGGATATTTCCAGCTATTTGGCTCCCATGCCGATCAAGAATGAGCCCCCTTGGAGGAACCAAGAGACGTAAACTAATCCTATTATTTTCAGCTAATGTTCTGTAACGTTCAGATTCTAAAATCTGTAAGTAATACAACCTTCCAAACAGAGCTGACAGTAAGCCCCCTTGAATACCTGCAAGTAATAAACTTCTTCGTGAGAAAATTTTATAACGGTCAGTCTCAGATTTCATCCTTGTTGCATTCTAGGGATAAGGCGCGATGATTTAGCTAATAACCATGAGAAAATAGGGTATAAAGTTCCTGTAAGGGCCAATTGAATCATAAATGGCTCGCTCCATAAGAATACTGCCCGATAGGCACTCCCTATAGCCCATGCTAAGAAACTTGCACCTAAAGCAACTAGTATGAACCCAGCCCACTCAACTATAAATGACTGTCCAAGAAGAAATCTCCTTTGTGAGACAGATAAACTTCTTACCAATATCAATATTAATGCAGTAACTCCTAATGGTGTGCCTAAGATAAGATCTTGAATAAGCCCCAGTACAAACACAATCCAAATTGGAAAGATCTCGCTTCTGTATATACTCCAAAAATAAACAGCTATGAGAGCAAAGAAGGGGGTAACCGAAGAAAAATATGGTATTCCTAAAGGAAGAGCTGATAAAAAAATTAATAATAAAACTGTAGTACTTGGTAATATTATTCTAATAAAATTTTTTAAATAATCTACAGCAGGAATCATCTTTCACGTACCTCTGGATTAGAAATTCCAAATGAATCTTCGTTGGATATTGGGGCTAGTGACGAAAAATTATATAAAAGAATTCGAACAAATTCTAACTGGTCTAGCCTAACATAGGGAGTTACCTCAGCAATATTTCCATTAATTTTTGTTACCTCTCCTACAGGCAACCCAGCCGGGAAAAGACCGCCGTGGCCAGAAGTTACTATTCTATCAGCAAGTTTTACCTCTTCATTTTCAGGTAAAAAATTTAAAAATAAGTTTTCTGAATTGTTTCCTGAAAGGATTGCTCTGTAGCGAGAATTCTCAACAACTACAGGAATTTTTGAGTTAAGGTCAGTTAGCAACAGAACACGAGATGACCTTTCTCCTACCTCTACTATACGTCCTACTAGTCCATCTCCCGTAACTACAGCTACACCAGATTTTAAACCATCTCTTTTACCAGCATTCAAAATGACGGCTCTAATGAAGGGCCCTCCAGAATCGCCAATAATTCTTCCTGAAACATATGTTATCCCTGGCTCTGGCTGAGTATGTAATAAATCCCTAAGTACAATATTCTCCTGAGCAAGCAGGCGGGCTGTTGATTGCCAATTTCGAAGTCTTTCATTTTCAGTCTTAAGATATAAATTTTCATCATAAATGTTTGCTAAATTAATAATTTCAGAAACAGCACCATTAACCGTAGATATTGGATGAGCAACTATCTCTAACAAAGGAGTGGCAACATCAACAACTGCAGTTTGAAATTTTAGTATTGGAGAATAGTCAGCTCTGGACAGCAGCATAAGGGAAAGCGAAATGCAAACTAATATCAGTAAAGCAAAACGATTTGCTACACCCCTGATAGGGATAGCAATTCTCCGAATCATTTTTTCACTAGGCTGCACTTTATAAATCTCCTGAGCAGCTAATTTATTCTAAAATTATTATAATAAGAAAATTCCAAGTAGCGAAGAAAAATAAATGTTAATATTGCTGATAAAGCACGTGTCTTAACACTTTCATTTCCTCCAGAGCACGTCCGGTACCCATAGCAACGCAGGTCAAAGGGTCATCTCCTATCGAAACTGGAAGGCCTGTGGCCTCTCGCAATACAACATCTAAATTACCAAGCATTGCTCCACCGCCAGTCATTACAATGCCTTTATCTACTATATCAGCAGCAAGTTCAGGAGCTGTATGCTCCAAAGCCTGCTTTACAGTCTCAATAATAGCCCCTACTGGCTCAGCCATACTTTCAGCAATTTGCCTTTGTGTAATAATTAATTCTTTGGGGACGCCATTCATAAGGTCTCGACCTTTGACTTCCATTGATTCCCCATCTCCATCCTCTGGCGGAGCAGCAGTCCCAATTTCTTTCTTAATTCTCTCAGCGCTGGATTCCCCTATAAGCAAATTATGGTTACGGCGAATATAACTAATGATTGCATCATCCATTTTATCTCCACCAACGCGAACTGATTTTGCGTAAACAATTCCACCTAATGAAAGGACAGCAACCTCGGTGGTACCACCACCTATATCCACAATGAGGGAGCCAGTTGGTTCTGTAACTGGAAGACCTGCCCCAATAGCAGCAGCCATTGGCTCCTCTATAAGGAAAACACGTCTCGCTCCTGCACTTTCAGCAGATTCCTGAATTGCTCTCCGCTCAACTGCAGTTGAGCCTGAAGGTACACATACAATCACCTGAGGACTTGCAAGAAATCCTCTGTTATGAACCTTACGAATAAAATGCTTAATCATCTCCTCAGCAATATCAAAATCAGCTATGACCCCGTCACGAAGAGGGCGAATTGCCTCTATATTCCCAGGAGTTCTTCCTAACATTAGCTTGGCTTCTTCACCTACTGCTAGAACTTGTTTTTTACCTTTTTGATCTATTATAGCCACAACTGATGGCTCATTAAGGACAATGCCCCGCCCTTTTACATAAACCAAAGTATTTGCTGTACCTAAATCAATGGCCATATCGGCCGACATAAACCCAAGAATCCTTGCAAACATCAAGTAAGCCTATTCTTAAATAATAAAAGTTCAGCCAGATAAGTAGTGGTTTTATTAAGTATGCGCAACATGGTGTTTTGAAAAATCATTAAGCTGTGAGTGCCTCCGGTGCGCGTTTTTGACGTTTTGTTAGTAGTTTATTAAGGGCATTTATGTAGGCTTTTGCTGATGCTACAAGTGTATCAGTATCTGCCCCCTGTCCATTTACACTTTTTCCGTCTTCAACCAATCTAACAGTTACCTCAGCTTGGGCATCCATGCCCGCTGTGACAGCATGAACTTGATAGAGCTGAAGAACTGCCTGATTTGGTACAAGCCCAGCAACAGCTTTGAAAATAGCGTCAACTGGTCCATCACCGCTTTCAGTTAAAGAACTAACAGACCCATTAATATCTAATTCAATTGTGGCTTCTTGAGGGCCAGTAGTTCCGGCAACAACATGAAGGGAAAGCAGACGAATCTGATCATTTTCCCTCAGCTCCTCATCAAGTAATGCTAAAATATCTTCGTCAAAAACATCTTTTTTCTTATCTGCTAAATCTTTGAAGCGCTGGAAAGCATCCTCAAGCGCATCTCCCTGCAATGGTGATCCAAGCTCTTCTAATTTTTCCCTAAAGCCATGACGACCTGAATGTTTACCCATAACAAGTTTTGACTCAAGCAGTCCTACTGATTCTGGTGTCATGATCTCATAAGTTTGAGCAGACTTAAGCATTCCATCCTGATGAATTCCAGATTCATGTGCAAAAGCATTTGCACCGACAATCGCCTTATTTGGCTGGACAGGAAAACCAGTTATAGTCGAAACTAAGCGCGAAACACGGGTGATATGTTCAGTCTTAATATTTGTTTTAAATGGAAGTTGATCTTGTCTAGTACGAAGTCCCATAACAATCTCTTCAAGTGCTGCATTACCAGCCCTTTCTCCAAGACCGTTGATAGTACATTCAACTTGTCTAGCTCCAAATGAAATTCCAGCAAGTGAATTAGCCACGGCAAGTCCTAAATCATTATGGCAGTGGGTTGATATTATTGCCTTATCTATATTTGGAACTCTATTAAATAACATAGATATTATTGAGCCAAATTCATCTGGAACAGAATAACCAACTGTGTCAGGAATATTTACTGTTGTTGCGCCAGCATGAATAGCTTTTTCAACACATCTACATAAAAAATCATGCTCTGATCTGGTTGCATCCTCACAGCTCCACTCAACATCATCAGTAAAACTTCTTGCAAGAGTTACACTATCGGTGACAGCCTGAAGAACATCCTCTGGCTCCATCTGTAACTTTACTTTCATATGCAGTGGACTTGTTGAAATGAAAGTATGTATACGTTTCCTTTCAGCATCCCTTAAAGCTTCAGCAGCTCTTTCAATATCCTTCGAAGCTGAACGAGAGAGAGCACAAATCGTTGAATTAGTCACAGCACTACTTATAGACTGAACAGCAAGAAAATCTCCTTTGGAGGCGATTGGGAATCCGGCCTCGATAACGTCTACCCCCATTGCCTCAAGAGCTTCGGCAATTCTTAATTTCTCTTCAATATTCATTGATGCCCCAGGAGATTGTTCACCATCGCGGAGTGTAGTATCAAAGATTATGATGCTATCTTGGGACATGTTTTTTACATCATTAGATTTAATATTATTCATTGGTATTTCCTTCAATTCTTAGTCCTTGTTATTTCGAAAGATAACCCCTGAACGTTCAGCGGGACATAAACCGCCATAATACGCTCAGGGGCAACTAAGTCGAAGGAGTGTTTTTGAAATTAATCTTTGCATAATTCTCACTACTCTTTGCAATGAAAAGCATACAGACATTCTGCTATCAATTAAATATACTGAGAATGATAAATTAGCACTTCTATTCATAATCCAGCTAGGGGCCCCTCCCCATTCTCGCAATAAATACGTCGCGATAAAACAATACCTCAATATTATTTAACTAGTTAGTCAAGAAAATAAATCTCAAGACTTTAATAAATATAAAACTAGCTAATGATATCTGACTTTAGCCGAAAAATAGCCAGATTTGGTGTATATTTAGTTTTTTCCTTTATCAACCAACTTATTTTTAGTGATCCAAGGCATCATTCCCCGAAGTTGTTCTCCAACCTCCTCTATAGGGTGATCTGCTGCCTGCCTTCTCAAAGCCTTAAATACCGGCTGACCATCATGATTCTCCTGCATCCACTCTTTAGCAAAAGCTCCCGATTGAATCTCACTTAAAACTTTTTTCATCTCTTTTTTTGTTTCATCAGTGATTATTCTAGAACCTCTACTATAATCACCAAATTCAGCCGTATTTGAAATGGAATAATGCATATTTGCAATTCCACCTTCATAAATTAAATCAACAATAAGCTTTACTTCATGAAGACATTCAAAATATGCCATTTCAGGTGCATAACCAGCCTCTACCAATGTTTCAAAACCTGCCCTTATAAGACTAGTTAATCCCCCACAAAGAACAGCCTGTTCACCGAATAAATCGGTCTCACATTCCTCTTTGAATGTTGTTTCAATAATTCCTGTTCTACCGCCTCCTATAGCTGATCCGTAAGAAAGACCAATCGCATGTGCTGACCCACTAGCATCCTGTTGGACAGCAAGTAAGCAAGGAACACCCCCACCTTTTTGATACTCTGCGCGCACAGTATGACCTGGGCCTTTCGGGGCAATCATAAAAATGTCCATATCACTTCGAGGTACCACCTCATTAAAATGAATTGAAAAACCATGTGCAAAAGCAAGAGATGAGCCATTACGAAGATTTGGCTTTAAATCTTGCTCGTAAACTGATCCATGATGTTCGTCAGGCGCTAACATCATAACCACGTCAGCCCAAGCAGCTGCTTCACGAGGAGACACCACATCTAATCCAGCAGCCTTTGCTTTTTCAATACTGTCGCTACCTTCACGAAGAGCTACGATTACTTCCTTTACGCCTGAATCTTTCAAATTCAGAGCATGGGCATGACCCTGACTACCATACCCAACAATTGCGACCTTTTTTCCTTTTATAAGGTTCACATCGGCATCACGGTCATAAAATACACGCATAAATCACCTCCGGTTAAAAATATTAATCCTTTAATTACATTGCTTCTGGGCCACGGGTAATAGCTACCACCCCAGTACGAGAGAAGTCTACAATTCCCAGCGGTTGCATTAGCCGAACAAAAGCATCTAACTTCTCAGCAGTTTCCGTTATTTCAAAAACAAACGACTCACTTGTTTCATCAACAACTCGTGCACTAAATTTTTCAGCTATTCTTAAGCTTTCAGCTCTTTTATCTCCAACTGCACGAATTTTAATGAGCGCCATCTCTCTCTCAACACTTTGATCCATACTTAGATCAATGACTGTATGAACAGGTACAAGCCTGCCTAACTGAGCCATAATTTGTTCAACAACTGCCTGAGTTCCCCTAGTAACAATAGTAATACGAGATAAATGTTTTTCGGTATCTATCTCGGCGACAGTTAAACTTTCAATATTATAACCTCTACCTGAGAAGAGCCCAATAACTCGAGCTAACACTCCTGCCTCATTATCAACCAATACTGCAATTGTATGAGATCTCACTTGATCACTGAGGTTCATATTCTTGATCCGTTACGTTATGCAGGCATGGTTGCGTCTAGCTCTTCAGCATCAACACCTTTAGCATCTGATGCGTCAAGCCATATTTCATTATGAGCCTTACCCGCAGGAATCATAGGAAAACAGTTTTCATCTGGATCAACTTCAATATCAGCAATAACTGGGCTATCCGAATCTATCATGGCTTTCAGTACATCATCTAGTTGATTGGGTTTCTCTGCCCGCAAGCCAATCGCTCCAAAAGCCTCAGCCAAAGCAACGAAGTCCGGCATCCCTGATGTCATAATGCTTTCTGAATATCTTCCTCCGTGCAACAATTCCTGCCATTGACGTACCATTCCTTGGCAACGGTTATTCAACATTAATATTTTCACTGCTGCTGAATGTTGAACAGCAGTAGATAACTCTTGAATATTCATCATAAAAGATGCCTCAGAAGTTATGCAATAAACCGGATTTTCTGGAAAGGCTATCTTGGCGCCTATTGCTGCTGGAAATCCATACCCCATAGTTCCAAGCCCTCCAGATGTTAGCCAACGATTCGGTTTTTCAAAATTATAATATTGTGCTGCCCACATCTGATGTTGGCCAACGTCAGTTGAAACAAACGAATCAGTATCTTTTGTTAATTGAAACAAGCGATCAATTGCATATTGGGGCTTAATAAGCTCCT
>CAZHAN010000062.1:0-7128 GCA_964530575.1 uncultured Rhizobiaceae bacterium
CATTGGGTAGCATACAAATGATTCCCACCATAGAACGAGCAGCCGTTGGGGCCATGCTAACTATGCCAGAGTATATAGACGTTATAGTTCCAAGAGGTGGAAAATCATTAATTAAAAAGATTCAAGAAGACAGTAAAGTACCAATCTTTTCACATCTGGAGGGTATTTGTCATGTTTATATCCATGATAAAGCTGATCTAGAAATGGCAAAAAATATTACACTAAATGCCAAGATGAGGAGAACTGGAATTTGCGGAGCAGCCGAAACATTATTAATTGATAATAAATTAGATAATTCAAAGTTAATTGAAATAATTGATATTTTAATCAATTCAGGATGTGAAATACGTGCTGATGAAGAAATTTTTAAAATTGATCCACGCTGCTCTCTTGCATCAGAAGAAGATTGGTCAACAGAATATCTTGATTCAATTTTATCAATCCGTATGGTTAATGGCATTGATGAAGCAATTAACCATATCAATTACTATGGTTCTAATCATACAGATTCAATTGTTACATCAGATACCAATACCGCTAACAGATTTATCACTGAAGTAGATAGTGCTATAGTTCTTCACAATGCATCTACTCAGTTTGCAGATGGAGGGGAATTTGGTATGGGAGCAGAGATTGGTATTTCAACTGGTAGGTTACATGCTCGTGGCCCAGTTGGAGTTGAACAATTAACAACTTACAAGTATGTAGTCCATGGCTCAGGCCAAGTCCGACCATAATAGTTAAATTCGATACACAGATCAGCATTGACCAATAATAAAACTAACTCATTCGTAGGCCTTCTAGGTGGATCTTTCAATCCTGCTCATAAAGGTCACGTTCAAATTTCTGAGCTCGCTTTAGATTTGCTTGGATTAGACGAAATTTGGTGGATAGTTTCACCTAAAAATCCCCTAAAATCCTCCTCTGAACTAGCACCCTTCTCAGAAAGATTTTTTCAGTCAGAAAAATTAGTAGAATCAAATCCTAAAATTCGTGTTAGTGACATTGAAAAAAAACTAGGGACAGTATTTACTACTAAAACAATAAGCGCCCTTACTTCAAAGCACAAATCTAGTAGATTTATATGGATAATGGGAGCTGATAATCTAGATGAACTCCATAGATGGAAAAATTGGGAAAAACTCTTTAATCAAGTTGCAGTTGCAGTTTTTGATCGCCCTACTTATTCTTTTCGAAGTTTAAAAAGCCCTGCTGCAATGAAATATTCTTCATCTAGAGTGAACATCGAATATGCACAATCTCTTAAATCTATGCCACCCCCAGCCTGGATATTTTTATGGAGCTCGTTTGATAGTTCTTCTTCTAGATTGATCAGAGAATCCACCTTAGAACATAAATAGGAGAAATTATCATTACAGTTACTAATAAAAACTCTGCAGATGTTCTCTTGGCAATAATTATCTCATCGCTAGAAGATGACAAAGCTATTGATATTACTAGCGTTGACCTTTCTGGAAAAACTTCTATTGCCGACTACATGGTAGTAGCAAGCGGAACCTCTAGAAGGCATGTTAATTCAGTTGCTGATCATGCGCAGCGAAAACTAAAGGAAAAAGGGTATGGACATGTCTCAGTAGAAGGAATGAAAGAGTGTGACTGGGTTTTAATAGACGCTGGAGATGTAATTGTTCATGTATTCCAACCTCAGGTAAGAAATTTTTACGGTATTGAAAAAATGTGGTTAGCTGATATGTCCACTATAGAGGATAATATAATAGTATGACTAATAATTCGCCTACAAACTATGATACGAATCACCCTCGTCCAGTTGTGCTTTGCATACTTGATGGTTGGGGTCATAGAGAGGAGGATAATAATAACGCTATATCGTTAGCAAAAACCCCTGTCTGGGATCGTTTAACTAATAAATACCCTACGAGTTTTCTCACAACATCTTCAGTTGAAGTTGGTCTACCGGACGGTCAAATGGGTAATTCAGAAGTTGGTCATATGAATCTTGGAGCAGGCAGAACTATGATGCAAGTTCTCCCAAGAATTGATGAAGCCTCAGATGAAGGATTTCAAAGTAATAAACCACTAAAGAAACTAATTAAAGAATTGAAAGATACTAACGGCGCCATGCATATGATGGGGCTCCTTTCAAGCGGAGGGGTTCACTCTCACATGCAGCATTTTGCTCCTCTTATTAGTATAATTTCTGAAGCAAATATTAAAATTTTCTTACATTTATTTTTAGATGGTCGGGATGCTCCCCCAAAGAGTGCTCTTAAATATTTGCATGAATTCAAATCACAAATAGAAGATATTAAAGATCTTCAAATTGCTACTATATCTGGTAGATATTTTCCAATGGATAGAGACCACCGTTGGGGAAGGGTAGCAAAAGGATACTCAGCAATTACTGAAGGAATAGGAATATCTGCAAATAATCCCGATGAAGCAATAAATAATGGTTATGAACGAAATGAAACCGATGAATTTATTCAGCCCACTGTAATTGATGGATTTTCTGGGATGAATGACGGAGATGGACTACTAATGATGAATTTTAGATCTGATCGCGTTCGTCAAATCCTTACCGCTTTGGTTGATCCAGAATTCACAGGCTTTAAAAGAAAAAAACAAATCTTGTTTTCGGTTGCAGCTGGGATGACCGATTACTCTGAATTTTTAAATAAAAAACTAGTATCCCTTTTTCCTCAACAACACATAAGTAACAGTTTGGGAGAATTGTTAGCAAATGCAGGGAAGCGTCAACTTAGAATTGCAGAAACTGAAAAATATGCACATGTAACTTTCTTCTTCAATGGTGGGGAGGAAACTATCTTTACCGGCGAAGATCGTATTTTAGTGCCCTCTCCTAAAGTAGCAACATATGACCTTAAACCTGAAATGTCAGCGAATGAAGTCACAGAAAGACTCCAAGAGGCTATAGCTACAAAAAATTATGACTTTATTCTCGTAAACTATGCCAATACAGATATGGTAGGTCATTCAGGAAATCTTGAGTCTGCAATTAAAGCAGTTGAGACAATAGATTCCTGTTTGGGAAAATTAGAATCTTCTGTCATCAAAGAGGGAGGGATGCTTTTTATAACTGCTGATCATGGTAATGCAGAAATGATGATGGATGAAGAAACCGGAGAGCCACATACAGCTCATACAACCTTTCCAGTACCTGCAGTTCTAATCAACGCACCTGAAGAAATAACCTCTTTGAAAAATGGCCGTCTTGCAGATGTTGCTCCAACGTTACTACCCTTTTTAGGGATAGCTATCCCATCTGAAATGGATGGAAAATCCTTGCTTTGATGATCGTCAGCTATCACTTAGAATATTATCAACCAATATTTTCTGACTAAATAGAACCTAAGCTATTGTTAATAATATATTATTTATTATACCGGATAGCATGTAGACAAATGAATATGATCTGCATACTGGTCATTAGGCGTAAATAAAGTCATTGTTCTATAAAATTTAGTGAAAGAAAAAAAAATAATGTAATTCCTGTGATTTAAGCTAAATTACATCGTAACAGGTAAGTCGGCCAACTAGTTCATGATCTTTTGGCACCATATTAAGAACACAAACTGAAGTGATAAGAGGCAGTATATGTACAAGCTCAAGGCAACAATTCAAGCAATATTTTTAGTTATGTTGCTAGTGATTCCTCAGTATAGCGTACAAAGTGCTGAAAAGAATGTTTATGACCATCTCAAGCTTTTTGGAGATGTGTTTGAATTGGTTCAATCTGAATATGTTGTCGAAACTGATGGGCTTAAACTAATAAATGCAGCTATTTCAGGGATGCTAGCTTCTTTAGACCCACACTCAGGTTTCATGGATGGTGAGTCCTACAAAGAAATGCAAGAAAGAACTAGTGGCCAATTTGGCGGTCTAGGAATAGAGGTAAGAATGGAAGAAGGGGCAGGTGTGAGAGTAATCCGCCCAATGGAAGAGACACCTGCAATGCGAGCAGGAGTCCAAGCAGGAGATTTAATCACTCATATAGATGACAGGTCGCTTAGCTCCATGAGCCTTCAGGAAGCTGTAGAAATTATGCGTGGCCCAGTTGACTCTACTATAGACTTAACAATTTCTCGTGTAGGCGAAGATGATCCGCTCACTCTAACTCTCGTTCGGGCTGTAATCAGACTACCTAGCGTAATGTTCAGAGCAGAAGAAACTGCAGCATATATCCAAATTACATCTTTTTCGGAACAAACCGAATTCGGAATTAGAAAAGCTATGTCTGAACTGAAAGAAGAAATGGGAGAAAAGCTAGAGGGAGTAATTATTGACGTCCGCAATAATCCAGGTGGTTTGCTTGATCAATCCGTAGCAGCTGTTGATGCTTTCTTAGATAGAGGAGAGGTTGTTGTAACTCGTGGAAGAAATCGCAATGACATTCAAAGGTACACTGCTAGAAGAGGTGATCTTGCAGATGGGATGCCACTTATAGTCTTAATAAATGGCGGATCAGCATCTGCATCAGAAATAGTTGCTGGCGCTCTACAAGATCATAAAAGAGCTATCATTATTGGCACTCAATCGTTTGGAAAAGGTTCTGTTCAAACTATTATGCCTATGGGTCAGTATGGAGCAATGCGACTAACTACCTCACGTTACTATACTCCATCTGGACGCTCTATTCAGGCGACTGGAATCACTCCTGATATAATAATAGAGCAAGCAGAAATTGAACCACTATTTCCACAGCCTGAAGAAGAATCTGCCTCAGAAGAAGCCCCTACCCCATCATCTTTACGGAAAGACTACCAGCTTGAAAGAGCTAGAGAATTAATCCATGCACTATCCATTAATCAGCGCGAAACTGCGACAAATTAAGGTTTAAAGTTAAATTATGATATATAAATTCAAGTCACTTGTTTTTATTTGCACATATATTATTGCAGGGTTATTTGTCAGCTCATCAATTGCGCAGATTGCAGCAAATAATTATGAACAACTTAACCTTTTTGGAGATGCCTACGAACGAGTAAAGAGATCTTATGTTGAAGAAGTATCTGATGAAAAATTAGTTAAAGCTGCAATCAATGGTCTGCTGGCATCACTGGATCCATTGTCCAATTTTCTAACCACTGATGAATATCAATACTTAAATGATTTCCCTCTAAAAAAATATGAAGGATTAGGAATTGAGTTAACAATGTCTCAAGGAGTTCCCCAAGTTGTTTCTGCCCTTGACAACTCTCCTGCAGAATCTCTTGGATTACTCCCTGGTGACTTGATTATTGATGTAAATCGTACACCAGTTTATGGAATGACTCTAAATCAAGCAATTGAAGAAATTCACGGTGAAACTGGAACTGCTATTGAGCTTCTTATAGTCAGAAAGGGCCAAGAACCCTTTACAGTTAGTTCTACGAGAGAAACGATATCTAAACCCACTGTTAGTTCACGTGTCCGAGGAATAGAAGGATATCTTCGTATACCACTATTTACAGAAGAAACACCGATAGAAATTAGAGCTGCAATAAATGAATTATCTAATAAAATTGGTGATGACTTTGGAGGCTTAGTTATTGATTTACGCAATACACCTGGAGGAAAGATTGAATCTGGGATTGAAGTTGCTGACCTATTTCTAGCTCAAGGTGAAATAACTACAGTGAGGGGAAGAAATGATGTTGTTTCAGAAACATTTAATTCAAACAGCGACGATCTTTTAAATGGCAAACCCATTGTAATAATTACTAACCGAGGAACTGCTGGAGCTGCAGAAATTATGGTAGCCGCATTAAAGGATCATGATCGTGCCATCATTATTGGAACTAAAACATTTGGTCTCGGATCTCGGCAAAAAATTGTCCCAATTGGAGAAGCAGGCTTTGTCCAAATAACTGTTGGTCATTTTTATTCTCCATCTGGAGAAAAAATAGATGGGCAAGGGATAGTACCTGAAATTGAGGTTGTTCCTTCAATAGTTACAGTTGAGGAAGAAAGGTTTGATAGAAGAAGAGAGGCTACCCTTAAGGGAGCGCTCGATGTGCCAAATGAAGCTACCCTTTCAGAAGAAGAATTATTAATAGATGATGATTATCAATTATCAAGAGCCCTTGATCTTCTCCATGCCATGGTACTTTTAGGCCAAGCTGACTGAAAAATACTCACTTCATTAGCTGATGAAGACACAAACAAATTTGGACTAAATGTCAAAAATTACAATTAAATTGATTGTTATAGTTTTTATTTTTTTCTTTGAAAATAATCTTGCATTTTCACAAAATCCCAACCTCCCTCAACAAGATGAGATTAGACAATTAAACCTCTCAAATGAAAAACCTACAATTACAGTTGTTATAGCTGGTCTTGGACTTAGCAAGGCTGCAACCCAAGCCGCAATCCAACAACTGCCAGCTGGCGTTACTCTCTCTTTTTCACCATTAACAAAAAATCTTAATGATTGGATTGCACAAGCTAAAACTGGAGGTCATGAAGTAATCCTTCAGCTACCAACAGAAATAATCAACCAAGGAAATCTCAAAATTCTATCAATTGATTCAAACCAGCTTGATTGGCTTCTTTCAGAAACAAAGGGGTATGTTGGAGTCACAAACTATCAAGGCCCGCAAACTTTTGAATCTGCTGAGATGTCAGAAGAAGTGATCGAAATTCTTATTGAAAAAAATGTCTTATTTTTGAATGGAATACTTAATACTAATAACGAAAGCCAATTCCTTAAGATTGATTCTACAATCCCTATTTCAATTTTCAACAACGACTTATTGTTAGATACCGAAGCGTCTAGGGCCTCAATAGATGAGAATCTTCTTAAATTAGAAGCGATAGCAGAAATTTCTGGAAATTCAATAGGAATTGGTTATTCATATCCGGTAACTATTGAACGCTTAGCAGCCTGGATAGATTCACTGCAAGATAAAAATATGGTTATTACACCAATTTCATTGATCTCTATAGATTCAGAATAAGATGATAAAAATACAAGAACCAAATTCAAAAAATATGAATCCTGATATTCCATTCCTAGGAAACAAACTTGGAAAACTATACCGTCCTTGTGTTGGAATAATGTTAGTTAACTCAAATGGTGATATTTTAGTCGGGAAAAGGATTGATATTCGCACTAACTATTGGCAAATGCCTCAAGGAGGGATAAAC
>CAZHAN010000063.1:0-7116 GCA_964530575.1 uncultured Rhizobiaceae bacterium
ACCCTGTGTCATCGACCGAAGATTATTAACATAACCAAACATATTTGCTAGAGGTACTTTTGAGGAAATTATACAGGCATTCGATCGTGTTTCTGTCCCTTGTACTTGTCCTCGACGAGAGCTCAAGTCTCCTATGACATCACCCATGAATTCCTCTGGTGTTGTTACCTCAACATGCATTACAGGCTCTAGTAATTTAAGGCCCAAACGAGGGCCAACCTCCCGAAACGCAGACCTTGAAGCAATCTCGAATGCTAAAGGGGATGAATCAACCGCATGATGGTCACCATCTTTTAATACAGCATGAAAATCAATTAAAGGAAATCCTGCTAGAAGACCAGATTCAGCAACTGAACGAATTCCTTTTTCTACACCAGGTATGAAATCCTTTGGAACCGAACCACCAACAACCTTGCTTTCAAAAACTACTCCTGAGCCTGGATCTAAAGGTTCAAACTCAAACTGCACCTTTGCATACTGACCAGAACCGCCCGTTTGCTTCTTATGAATATATGTGATTGAATCTGCTTTAGTGATTGTTTCTCTGTATGCAACCTGAGGAGCACCAACATTGGCACCAACCTTGAATTCCCTTTGCATGCGATCAACAATAATTTCTAAGTGTAGCTCCCCCATTCCCTTAACTATTGTTTGTCCGCTTTCATGGTCAACGGAGACACGAAATGACGGATCCTCTGCAGCCAATCTTTGAAGGGCGATACCCATTTTTTCCTGATCAGCTTTAGTTTTAGGCTCTACAGCAATTTCAATTACTGGATCCGGGAAAGTCATTCTTTCCAAAACAACTGGATTAGAAGAATCACAAAGTGTATCACCAGTTGTAGTGCCCTTTAAACCAACTATCGCAACAATATCCCCAGCGCGGGCATCCTTTACATCTTCTCGATGATTAGCGTGCATTTGAAGCATTCGACCAATTCGTTCTCGATTATTTTTGACAGAATTCAGAACTGAAGAACCGCCCTCAAGGGTGCCTGAATAAATTCGAACAAATGTAAGAGTACCAACAAATGGATCAGTCATAACCTTAAAAGCAAGACCGGCAAGTGGCGCATCGTCTTTACTTTTACGAATAATCACCTCTTCAGAATCGGGATGAAGTCCTTCTATAGCCTCAACATCTGTAGGAGCTGGTAAAAATTCAACAACTGCGTCGAGAAGTGGTTGAACACCCTTGTTTTTAAAAGCTGTACCATTAAATACTGGAACAAAAGTATTTGTAATTGTACCTAGACGGATACACTTACGGAGAACCTGCTCAGAAGGATCATTGCCATCTAAGTAGGATTCGAGGGCATTATCATCAAGCTCTAAAACAGTTTCTATCATTTTTTCACGATATTCATTCGCTTGTGATTGAAGATCGTCTGGAATATCACCTATAGCAAACTCTGCTCCTAATTTTTCATCTTTCCAAATTATAGACTTCATCGAGATAAGGTCTACAACACCTTTGTAGGATGATTCCGAGCCAATCGGCAGTTGGAGTACAACGGCCTTTGCTCCTAAATGAGTGTCAAACATTTCAACGCATCTAAAGAAGTCCGCACCAATACGATCCATTTTATTAACAAAACAAATCCGAGGAACTCCGTATCGATCTGCTTGTCGCCAAACTGTTTCGGACTGGGGCTCAACTCCTGCTACTGCATCAAAAACCGCAACTGCGCCATCGAGCACTCTTAGAGATCTCTCTACTTCAATTGTAAAATCAACATGTCCAGGAGTATCAATAATGTTAATACGGTGATCGTTCCAAAAACAAGTTGTAGCAGCAGAAGTAATTGTAATTCCACGCTCCTGCTCCTGCTCCATCCAATCCATGGTCGCGGCACCATCATGAACCTCACCTATTTTATGACTTACACCTGTATAATAAAGAATACGCTCAGTCGTTGTGGTCTTCCCAGCATCAATATGAGCCATAATTCCAATATTACGATAATGTTCAAGTGGTGTTTGGCGGGCCATAATATCTATATCCTAATTTTAATTTCGCTGACCCTTACCAGCGGTAATGGGAGAATGCTTTGTTCGCATCAGCCATTTTATGAGTATCTTCTCGTTTTTTTACTGCAGACCCACGGTTGTTTGCTGCATCTAAAAGCTCGCCGGCTAATCGCTGAGTCATAGTATTTTCATTACGTTTGCGAGCTGCATCAATTAGCCAACGAATTGCTAGGGCCTGCCTTCGATCTGGTCTAACTTCAACAGGAACCTGATAAGTTGCGCCTCCTACCCTGCGCGAACGAACCTCTATGTGAGGGCGCACATTGTTAATTGCTTCCTTAAACATCTCTATGGGCTCTTGACGCGATTTTGAATGAATTTCATCAAAAGCCCCATATAAAATTTTTTCAGCCGCTGATTTTTTACCGTCAACCATCAGGGAATTCATAAACTTAGTTACCGCTATATCCCCAAATTTAGGATCCGGTAAAACTTCTCGTTTTTCTGCGGCTCGTCTGCGTGACATATTTCTTGCTTTCGTTTATCTCAATGAAAACCCGGAAAAGTAATGTTTAAACCAGGAAACATAAATTATTTTGGTCTTTTTGCTCCGTAGTGAGAGCGACGCTGGCGTCTATCAGCAATTCCTTGAGTATCTAAAATACCCCGAAGTATATGATACCTTACACCAGGCAGATCCTTAACTCGGCCACCACGGATCATGACCACTGAATGTTCCTGAAGATTATGGCCTTCACCGGGTATGTAACAGATCACTTCTTGCTGATTAGTAAGCCTAACTCTCGCAACTTTTCTGAGAGCTGAATTAGGTTTTTTTGGGGTTACTGTATAAACACGCGTACAAACCCCTCTCTTTTGCGGACAGCCTTGCATTGCTGGCACCTTATTCCGCGCTACTTGAGGATTTCTTGGCTTACGAATTAGTTGGTTAATTGTTGGCATATGATCTCTTACTCTATTCTTAGTTAATTCTCTCTATTTTCTAAATAATTGATTTATAACAATAATATTCAATTCATACTAAATTCTAAAATCGTACATCACATAAACAACATCATGCGAACGCTACGCGTCGCATGGCATTGAGTGCTTTTCGCCCACTCAGGGCTTACCAGGGTTTTTAATCGTTAATCCTTGACAACGCGTCTGAGCTGCTAACTCACCACCGTTGCCGAAAATTGGTGCCGAAACATAGGTTTAGGTATACCTGCTGTCAAGCTCTGAGAGCTATTTGATTAAGCAGTTACCTCCTCTCCAGGAGTCTCTTCTGAAACGGGTGGCTCTAACTCAGCAGCCACTTTATTCCTAGAGTCTAATATATCCTTGTCCTTTGAAGCTGCAACCTCTTTGAATCTCCGCATAACTCCGCCAGTTCCAGCAGGAATCAAGCGTCCAACAATAACATTTTCTTTAAGGCCCTGGAGATTATCTACCCGGCTAGAGACCGCAGCCTCGGTGAGTACTCTCGTTGTCTCCTGAAACGATGCTGCTGAAATAAATGACCCCGTCTGAAGCGATGCTTTAGTAATTCCTTGAAGAACTGGCTCTAAAATCGCCGGCTTCTTCTTTGCAGCCACAGCTTTCTCATTAATTTTTGTCGCATCAGTAGCATCAACTTGCTCTCCCAAGAGTAGTGGCGTTTCACCTGGATCAACCACTTCAACTTTTTGGAGCATTTGACGAACAATAACTTCAATATGCTTATCATTAATTTTTACACCTTGTAATCGATAAACATCTTGAACTTCGTCTACCAGATATTTGGCTAGCTCTTCAACACCAAGCACTCGTAGTATGTCATGAGGTACAGGATTGCCATCGAGAAGGGATTCGCCTTTTCTAACAAAATCACCCTCCCTAACTGCAATATGCTTTCCTTTGGGTATTAAATATTCAACTGGATCAAGCTCTTCATCTTTTGGATTTAAGATTAGTCTTCGCTTAGCTTTGTAATCCTTTCCAAACTGAATTGTTCCGTCAACATCTGCTATAACTGCATGATCTTTAGGTTTTCGCGCTTCAAATAATTCTGCCACGCGAGGTAATCCACCGGTAATATCCCTTGTCTTTGATGATTCTCGAGGGATACGAGCCAATACATCCCCAGAATGAACTTCAGCACCATCGTCAATTGATAAAATAGCATCAACCGGAAGATAGTAACGTGCCTCAAGGCCACTTTCTAACTTAAGGACTGATTCCTTATCATCACGTAAGGTAATTCTAGGTCTAAGATCCGCCCCAGCTGGATTTTGACGCCAATCAACAACGACTCGATTAGAAATACCAGTTGCTTCATCCATAATCTCTCTCATGGCAACACCTTCAAGCAGATCTCTATAGAATGCATTACCTGAGATTTCAGAAATAATTGGAATGGTATATGGATCCCAATCCGCAAGACGTGACCCCTTTTCAATATTGTCTCCATCATCCACTCTTAATAAAGCTCCATAAGGAACTTTATGATGTGCTCTCTCGTGACCGGCAGAATCAACTATGACCAGCTCGAGATTCCTCCCCATGACGACTAAGCGACCTTTTGAATCTTTAACAATGTCTCTGTTCTGAACCTTTACGGTGCCAGTGTGTGATGCCTCAACTCCCGACTCTTCTGAAAATTGAGCGGTACCTCCAATGTGGAAAGTGCGCATAGTAAGTTGAGTGCCAGGCTCACCGATGGATTGAGCTGCAATAACACCGACTGCCTCACCAGCATTAACCGGGGTACCTCTAGCAAGATCACGGCCATAACATGCAGCACATACTCCTCGCTCAGTCTCACACGTAAGAACAGATCTTATCCTCAGTTGATCTAAGCCAGCAGTTTCAACAAGCTCGGTTTCTGCCTCACCCATAAGAGTGCCTGCTTCAAAAAGTAAATTGTTTGTAACTGGATCAATTACATCATCAAGTGAGGTTCGCCCAAGAATTCGCTCAGACAAAGGAACAATTATATCACCACCCTCTAAAACTTCCTTGACAGTAATTCCTCTCGTTGAAGAGCAATCTTTCTCAATTATTATACAATCCTGCGAAACATCAACTAAACGACGAGTAAGATAACCTGAGTTTGCCGTTTTAAGAGCAGTGTCAGCTAATCCTTTTCTAGCTCCGTGTGTTGAGTTAAAATATTCTAGGACAGTTAAGCCTTCTTTAAAGTTTGAAATAATTGGAGTTTCAATAATTTCACCAGAAGGTTTCGCCATTAACCCTCTCATTCCTGCAAGCTGCTTCATTTGAGCAGCAGAGCCACGAGCCCCTGAGTCTGCCATCATAAATACTGAGTTAAGAGGAAAACGGTGCCCGGTTCTAGGGTCAGTTGCATTTGCTTGTTCTTCAATGCCTTGCATCATTTTATCGGCTACTTGATCAGTAACCTGTGACCATGCATCGATAACTTTATTATATTTTTCGCCCTGCGTAATTAGCCCATCTGTATATTGTTGTTCATATTCTTTCGCTAGATCTTGAGCCTCATGTATCATGTCTTCTTTCTCTGGAGGAATAATCATATCATCCTTTCCGAAAGAAATTCCGGCCCGACATGCAGCTGAAAAACCCATTTGCATAATTCTATCAGAGAAAAGAACCGTCTCTTTTTGACCACAATGCCGATAAACTATATCAAGAACATTACTAATAGTTTTCTTTGATAAAAGTTGATTGATTAGATCAAAAGAAATTCTTGGATGTCTTGGCAGAACCTCCGAGAGAAGCATTCGACCAGGAGTTGACTCAACTCGCATAACTTTGGGTTCACCATTTTCATCTACGCCATTAAACCTTGCTGAGATTTTTGAATGCAAAGTTACTGAACCTACGTGAAGGGCATGCTCTATCTCGGCAATTGAAGAAAAGGCCATGCCCTCTCCAACCTCACCATCCCTAGTTAAAGTCATGTAATAGAGTCCCAAAACAATATCTTGAGAAGGAACAATTATTGGCTTTCCATTAGAGGGGCTTAAAATATTATTTGTAGACATCATTAACACTCTTGCCTCAAGCTGGGCCTCAAGAGACAAGGGGACGTGAACCGCCATCTGATCTCCATCAAAATCGGCATTAAAAGCTGCACAAACAAGCGGATGAAGTTGTATAGCTTTACCCTCAATAAGAGTTGGCTCAAAAGCTTGTATCCCAAGCCTATGAAGTGTTGGGGCACGATTAAGTAAAACTGGGTGCTCCCTTATCACCTCCTCAAGAATATCCCAAACTTCCGGACGTTCTTTCTCAACTAACTTTTTAGCCATTTTTATGGTTGTAACCATACCCTTTAACTCAAGCCTTGAATAAATAAATGGCTTGAAAAGTTCCAACGCCATTTTTTTAGGCAACCCGCATTGATGGAGCTTAAGTTCTGGGCCAACCACAATTACTGAACGACCAGAATAATCAACTCGTTTTCCAAGAAGATTTTGTCTAAATCGGCCTTGCTTACCCTTTAACATATCTGAAAGAGATTTTAATGGTCGCTTATTAGCCCCTGTAATAACTCTACCTCGGCGTCCATTATCAAATAAAGCATCAACTGCTTCTTGAAGCATGCGTTTTTCATTACGCACAATAATATCAGGAGCACGAAGTTCAATTAGTCTTTTTAATCTGTTATTACGATTTATAACTCTTCTATATAGATCATTAAGATCCGAAGTAGCAAAGCGACCACCATCTAAGGGAACTAAAGGACGTAGGTCAGGCGGAATAACCGGAACAACAGTTAGAATCATCCATTCTGGACGATTTTTTGAATCTAAGAATGCTTCTACCAACTTTAAGCGTTTAGCTAATTTTTTTGGTTTAACAATCGAAGTAGTTTCAGCAATTTCAGTACGAATTGCTTCTTGCTCTTCTTCTAAATTTATTCCCTCCAATAATTCTCTAATTGCTTCAGCACCAATACCTGCACGAAATGTATCAGCTCCATACTCATCTTGAGCATTAATATAATCCTCTTCTGTCATAGCCTGTCTTGGCTTAAGAGGGGTAAGTCCTGGATCAATTACTACAAAATTTTCAAAATAAAGAATTCTCTCTAAATCTTTAAGTGTCATATCAAGCAGTAGGCCAATACGAGATGGTAATGACTTTAAAAACCAGATATGAGCGGCTGGTGCAGCAAGC
>CAZHAN010000064.1:0-7076 GCA_964530575.1 uncultured Rhizobiaceae bacterium
CATCACTTCAGTCAGCAAATTTGGAACGTGAAGAATTAAATATAAAATTACGTGATTCTAATATTCGGGCTGACGAGGCAACGGCTGCTCTAACTAATGCAAAACAATCTATAGAAGTTAGTAGAGAGACTATTTCAGTTCGTTTAGCAGAGATTGAAAGACTCAATCGTGATATTTTAGCACTTAGGGAAGTTCGGGATGATTTAGAAGATGAAGTTGCTGTTCTAGCAGTTGCTCGTGATAAGGCTGAGAACGATGCTGATCGACTTGCTGGAGAATTATCTAATGCAAAGTTTGACGAACAACAGCTTGAAGAAAATCTGCGTGCAGTAAGGATGGAACTATCTACGAGTAGAGATTTTTCAAAAGAACTGGAATCTAAACTTTCTACCCAGGTGGAACAAACACTTCTTAGCCAGAAGGAGTTAGAAGAAAGGGAGATCCGTTTGGCTGAGCTTGAAGATTTATATAATAGATCTAATAATAAAATTGACGAAATGACTCAAGAAATTTCGTTGATTAGTTTAGATAGAACCATTACTCAACAAGAGCTGGAAGAGAGAAGTATACAACTTTCGGAAGAACAATTAATTAGTTTAGAAGCGAAACAAGAGATAGTTTTATTAAATCAGCAGTTAAATCAAATACGGATTCAATTACAAAGTATTCAGGCGGCGCTTGATGCATCTGAAGAACTTGATAAAGAACAAAAAGTTGAAATTCAAACTCTTGGAAATCGACTTAATGCAGCTTTGGCATCAAAGGTTGATGAACTAACAGCGTATCGATCAGAGTTTTTTGGGAAACTCCGTGAGGTACTTGGTAGCCGCTCTGAAATAAGAATTGTTGGAGATCGATTTGTCTTTCAGTCAGAGGTATTGTTTGATCCTGGTCAAGCAGAAATTGGCCTAGCTGGTGAGGAGCAACTTGCAAGCTTAGCAAGGACATTAGCTGAAATATCTGAAACCATACCAGCTGATATTAATTGGGTATTGAGAGTTGATGGGCATACAGATATTCAGCCAATTAATACTCCATTATTTCCTTCAAATTGGGAGCTTAGTACTGCTAGAGCAGTCTCCGTTGTAAAGTATCTAATTGATCGCGGAATTCCCGCTACCCGCTTGGCTGCAACTGGATTTGGTCAGTATCAACCTCTAGATGAGAGGTCGATTGAAGCAGCATATAAAAGAAATAGGAGAATTGAGCTTAAACTTACAGAGCGATAATTAGGTATGCTTTCGGATTATGAATTTTCTATATCAAATTGAAGTGAAGCTAATCGTGAATAGAGCCCACCCTCAGCATAGAGCTCTTGATGTGTTCCTGTTGAAATTATTTTTCCTTTATCCATAACAACAATTCTATCAGCCTTTAATATTGTCGATAATCTATGTGCAATAACTAGGGTAGTTCTGTTTTTCATTAATGGGCCGAGGGCCGTTTGTACTAGTTTTTCAGATTCTGCATCAAGCGAAGAAGTTGCTTCATCAAGTAATAATATTGGAGGATTCCTCAAGATAGCTCTTGCTATTGCTATTCGCTGTCTTTGACCTCCAGATAACTTTGATCCTCGCTCTCCAAGATTTGTTTCAAAACCATCAGGCAGTTCTTCTATAAACGAAAGTGCTTGCGCTGCTTCAGCAGCTAAGTATATTTTTTCTTTGGGGGCATTTGGATCCCCATATCGGATATTTTCATAAGCAGATAAATTAAAGATAGTTGGATCTTGAGGGACAAGGCCAACTAGTTTCCTAATTGATTCGGGATCAGAGTCATTTAATGAAATATCATCAATGGTAATGGATCCTTCTTGGGGATTATAAAATCTTAACAATAATTGGAGTACAGTCGTTTTTCCTGCACCAGAAGGGCCAACTAGCGCTACTGTTTCTCCGGGATTTACTTGAAGTGAAAAACCATCAAGCACAATAAAATCGGAACGGTTAGGGTATTCGAAAGTAATATTATTGAAATTAACTTTTCCAATTGTAGGTTTTTTAAGGGGAATTGGATTTCTTGGCTTGGTAATAATTGGTTTTGTTTCTAGAAGTTCTATTAGCCTCTCTGTTGCTCCGGCAGCTCTTTGTAATTCTCCATAAACTTCCGATAAGGCTCCAACTGAACCAGCCACAACTATCGAGTAAAAAACAAATGCGGTTAATTGACCAGGGGTCGTATTCCCTACAATTACATCTCGAGCTCCAAACCACAGGATTAAATCAACCGCTCCAAAGACAAGAAGAATTACAGAGGCAGTTAGCCAGCTTCTTTCCCTGATTAATTTGATTGCAGAATTAAACGCTAACTCTATTTTATTTGTAAAAAACTTTCTATCATACTCTTCATGATTGAAAGCCTGAACAATTTGGATAGCATTGAGGGTTTCTCCTCCATAGGCACTAGCATCAGCAACTCGATCTTGAGTTGATCTAGAAAATTTTCTAACTCTTCTTCCATAAATTAAAATTGGGAAAAGAATGAAAGGTAATGCTATAAAAACTAGTCCAGAAAGTTTAGGACTAGTTATGACTAACATTATTGTTCCTCCTAAGAATAACAATATATTTCTTAGTGCCATTGATGCACTTGATCCAACTACAGATTGAATTATGGTTGTGTCTGTAGTTAGTCGAGATAAAACCTCTCCAGTGGAGGTTCTTTCAAAAAATTGAGGGGAAAGGCTAAGAACATGGCTATAAACGCGACTTCGGATATCAGCAATTACCCTCTCTCCAAGCCATGAAACAAGGTAATGTCTGGCAAAGCTTGATGCAGCAAGAGCAGCAATAACAAATAGCATTATAAGAAAATATCTATCCAAAAAATCTGCATTACCTCGATCAAATCCATAATCAACCATTAATCTCATAGCCTGACCAATGCCTAGCGTTGCTACTGCTGCAATTACTAATGCTATGCCAGCAAATATTATTGTTGATAAGTATGGGCTAAGAAATTGTTTGATTAAGCTTAAATTTTTAATTTTCTGAGGGCCTGGACGTTCTGGAAGTAAATTATCTCTTCTATTGCCAATACTATTTCCTGAAGGTCTCAGATAAGCAGGAGACTTGGATGACTTGGTCTGATTCTTATTAATCAATTGTAAATCCAACTGTATAGTTTATGGCAGTACCGGTAATTTCGGATAGTTCTTTAAAAATAGTAGACATAAATTCAGAATTACTCCTAGTAGATATCCACAAACTTTTCGATTCGTCCCAGGCGTAGTGGCCAGCTCCACTTATAGGGGATGAAACCCATAGTTGTTGTAGAGGTGCATGTTTATTAATTAAGAAAGTTATATTTTCTTCAATTTCTATTACTAAAACACCATCTTCTAATTCAACATCAATATTTTTTTCTGCACTTTCAGTAGCGCTTTCAACGACCTCAGACACTAGTTGCAATGCACTTTTAGCTAAGGCTTCAAAATTTTGTTCATCCATGGTTCTTTATGCCTGATATTTATATTATAATTAATCTCATTTAAATTAGATTACTGGGCTTGCGTCAATTCCAAGACAAAGATATAAGCAGGCTTCATTGGAGATTAAATATGAAACCAGATATACATCCCAATTATCACACCATTAAGGTGGTAATGACAGATGGAACTTCCTTCGAAACCCGCTCTACGTGGGGAAGTGAAGGAGATACTATGACCTTAGACGTTGATCCTACATCACATCCAGCTTGGACTGGTGTGGGAGGAAGGTTGGTTGATAGCGCTGGGCAAGTCGCTAAATTCAATAGACGTTTTGAGGGCTTCGGGATCAAATAAGCTAAGTAATAAGATAGTCCTAAGTTTCCTTTTAATTTTTTAATTGTTATCGTGGGTATTGAATATATTCCCTTCCATCCTTATTTGAGTATTGATTGGGACGCCTAGTTTGCTCCCAATAGATTTTTTTTAATTGCTCATTGGAGGATTAGCAGATGAATATCCCTGTGAATTTATTATTTTCTAATTTTTTCCCTACACAGAGCTATTTTAGTCAAGGCAGTAAGGATAATTTACTTATGAATTCTAACCCTAATTTTGATATTAGTATGACTGATGAGAATCATTACAAGGTTAAATTGTCAGTTCCTGGATATAGTGTGGAAGATCTTAAAGTTACTCAAGAACAATTTAAGTTAATTATTATTGGAACTTCGAGACAAGAAAATGATGAGAAAACTATTATAAAAAAAGGAATACCTTTGCAAGGATTTAGAAAAGAATTCTTTCTAAATAAATATATGGTTGTAAAGGATTCTCAACTTTCTAATGGTATATTAAGTATCAATATTTATCAGGAAATTCCTGAAGAAATGCGCCCTCGTAAGATTAAAATAAATGAGGGTAAGTTAATTAATGGAAAAAAATTAGCTGCATAATTTATTAAATAGAAATGGAATTTGTACAATACTGAATTATTTATTTTATCTAATAATGTATTGAGTGATTGTTCTATTCAATTATAAATTAACCTTAGATTGTTTATATTTTAATGATATTTTCTTCAGGAATGATGACTGCTATTGAGATTTCTCGTCCCGGTGGCCCAGAAAATCTTGTTCCTGTAAATCAGAAAATTCCAGAGCCAAGAAATAGTGAATTATTAGTTCAAGTATTTGCTTCTGGAGTGAATCGTCCCGATCTGCTCCAGCGAAGAGGTAAATATCCTCCTCCAGAAGGTACTTCAAATATACCTGGTCTAGAAATTTCAGGTCGAGTTCTTTCTGTTGGCTCAGCTGTTAAGCGGTGGAGCCCAGGAGATTTAGTTTGTGGTCTAGTTTCAGGCGGAGGTTATGCAGAATATTGTGTTATCCCTGAGACGCAGGCATTGAGAATTCCTAACGGCGTTGACAATAATTATTCCGCAGCATTGCCGGAAACTTTCTTTACTGTTTGGCATAATGTTTTTGAAAAGGGCCAACTTAATTCAGGGGAACGTTTACTGATTCATGGCGGTTCTGGTGGAATTGGTAGTACTGCAATTCAGTTAGCATCAGCTTTTGGTGCTGAAGTATTTGCTACTGCAGGAACAAGTGAAAAATGTAGATTCTGTGAAGATTTAGGTGCAACAAAATCAATTAATTATCATGAATCACAATTTAATGAAGTAATTATGGATCTTACTAATGGGGAAGGTGTCGATGTAATTCTTGATATGATAGGTGGGCCTTATTTAAATAAGAATCTTAGTATACTTCGTGAAGGTGGAAGACTTTCCTTAATTGGGTTTTTGGGTGGATCAATATCTGAAATAAATATGGTCCCGATTTTGAAAAATAGACTGACGGTTTTTGGAACAACTCTTCGATCACAGTTACCTATTGTTAAGGAAAAAATTGCTAAATCATTAGAAAATTTGGTATGGCCACTTTTGGATAAAGGTTCAATTAAGCCAGTTATTGGTGAGATTTTTAAGCTCTCTGAAGCAAACAAAGCCCACTCTCTTATGGAATCTGGCCTCCATCAAGGGAAAATCATCCTTGTTACAGGAAAAACTTAAATATTTCTTTAAATAAATATAATATAGATATTGGATAAGTTTGGATCATTACTGTTAGCTGTTGTATGTTAAATTAAGAAATTTTAAAAAAGGAGCCTTAATGCCACCTCTAATGCCAAAAGCCACTGCAGTATGGCTTATAGATAATACAAAGTTAACATTTGATCAGGTTGCAAAATTTACGGGACTTCATCCTCTTGAGGTTGCTGGAGTAGCAGATGGAGAGGTTGCGGTTGGTTTGCAGGGGGTTGATCCAGTTCAGGCTGGCCAACTTACTACCGAGGAACTAGCGCGATGTGAGGAAGATACAAAAGCAGTACTAACTTTGGCTGTTTCTGATTCTCCTCGACCTAAGGCTCGCACAAAGGGCCAGCGGTATACGCCTGTGTCTAAGAGACATGATAGGCCAGCAGCTATTCTTTGGCTTTTAAGATATCATCCAGAAATAACTGATGCCCAGATTTCACGTCTTGTGGGAACTACAAAACCAACAATTATATCAATAAGGGATAGAACTCATTGGAATATTCAGCAATTAAAAGCAGCTGATCCAGTAAGTTCAGGTCTTTGTTCGCAGCAAGATCTTGATGAAGCATTAACTAAAGGAAGAAAACGAGAGCAGAGGCGAGCTGCAAAAGAAGGTAAGGTTGATAACAAAACTAGTGCTAAATTAGAGTTAATTTCTGATTCTGAGATGTCTATTTTGGGTGAGGAGAAAAATATATCACCTGAGCTTAGCTCACCTAAGTCTGTCGATAATGAAGAATTTTAATTTAAACGTTGGAATTTATTGATCAATAATCAACCATTATTGATCATCATTGAAAATAATGCCAAGAATTTGATTTATATCAGCGATGTCTGTGGTTTTGGGTGGGATTTTAAGACAAGAGAAGTATTTTTTTAGGTTATTTTTTGCTACAATTTTAGGATGTATAGATTCCTGGTTAATGTGTTCATGAGAATAATATATTTGTTCTAGTTTATTTTGCTCTTCCTTTTCTACTTCAAGCTCTAAATTTTTGATATGTTTAAAGATTATTAAATTTTTTTCACCTAAAGAAGTTTTAGTCAGCTTATTTCTGATAGTTCTAGTCGGAATAAGAATATTTTCTCTCCATTTTTTTGTTCCACTAACTAATTTTTTAATAAAATTGATTCCTAAGCCTTCATGCATTAAAAATGCTGACCATATACATAGAATCATAATATTTATATCGACTTCATTATTATGCCGATTTTGAATCCTTAGAAGTGCCGATTCTGTATCAGAATCATTCCATATGGAGATTGAGTAATCCCAGAAGGTTTTTGGTCTTTTCTTCATGTTAAAATATATTTATTGTTTAAATGAAACAAGAAGGCAAGGTTTGTCTTTTCCGAAGGGAGATTTATTATTGAAACTTCTTAATAAATAGGTCATTAGTTGCGGAAAATATTTTTATATATAAACTATTTCATTTTTTTATATATATTTGTAACCTCAAGAAATAAATCTGATTCTAAGAATACTACTTAAGGGAGTTATATTGATGAATAAAGAAATGCCTCAGGTAGCGATATTGATGGGCA
>CAZHAN010000065.1:0-6128 GCA_964530575.1 uncultured Rhizobiaceae bacterium
CCCAATGGAAGGTCTGCTGCTTCAATGCCATCACGCATGCATGCATAAAGTGCCTTAGAGGAAAGAAAGCTTTCTGATCCACCCCTTAGAATAACTGGATTCCCTGCCTTTAGACATAAAGCACCTGCATCAGCTGTTACATTCGGACGGGACTCATAAATGACTCCAATTACTCCAATTGGTACTCTAATTCTTTTAATTTTAAGTCCATTCGGTTGCTCCCATTCAGAATCTATTTTACCAACTGGATCTGGTAGGCTTGCCACCGAGCGTAATCCATTTGCAATTGAAGTAATTCTACTATCATCAAGGGCAAGTCGGTCGATCATTGCGTCACTTAATTTTTTTTCTTTTCCTCTCTTTATATCGAGATTGTTTGCCGTTTGGATTATTGATTTTTGTTTTTCAATTCTATTAGCTGCAAGCTCTAGAGCTAGATTTTTAGATTCACTTTTCGCAAGAGAAAGTAAAAGGGCAGCCTTCCTAGCATTTTTCCCAATTTGAGCAACAATTTCTTTATAATTGGTGACAGTATCTTTCTGAGAATCATTGATTTTTGTTTTGTTTGTCATCAATCCTTATCTCCTGTTAAGACTAAATCATCCCGATGTATCATTTCATCTCTTCCACGATAACCTAATAGTTTTTCAATATCATCGCTTTTGTGACCAATTATTTTATGTGCATCTTTTGCTGAGTAAGCTGTAAGTCCCTTTCCAAATTCTAATCCGTTAGGTTTATGCAGAATCACCGCATCCCCACGTTGAAAGTCACCTTCAATGCTGGTTACTCCTGCAGGTAATAAACTTTTCCCGTCAACTAATGCCCTAATTGCTCCATCATCTAAGGTTAGATTCCCAAGAGGCTGTAACTTGCCTGCAATCCAATTTTTTCTTGCGGTTAGGGGTGTTGATGTAGGCTTAAACCAAGTAAATCGATCGTTTCCACTTTCCAGAGCAGTAAGAGGGTAGTTTTTGTTTCCATCCGCAATTAAAGTATGACATCCAGCATCTATTGCGATACGAGCAGCTGCAATTTTCGTTACCATTCCCCCTGAGCCAAATGTAGTTCCTGCTGATCCTGCCATTTTTTCTATTTCTGGATTGATCTTAGTAACTTCAGGAATAAACTCTGCATTTGGTGATATAGACGGATCTTCTGAATAAAGTCCATCTATATCAGATAAGAGAATTAAGTATTCTGCACTGACCATTTGTGCAACTCTTGCAGCTAGACGATCATTATCTCCATAACGAATTTCATCAGTTGCAACAGTATCATTTTCATTAACTACTGGTATTGTATTGAGTTGAAGCAGTGCATTAAGAGTACTCCTCGCATTCAAGTACCTTCTCCTTGATTCTGTATCATCAGCTGTGAGCAATACTTGAGCTGCAATTATTCCATGCTCTGCAAGCGATTCTTGGTATGCATGTGCTAGTCTAATCTGGCCTGCAGCTGCAGCTGCTTGATTAATCTCAAGCTTTTGAGGTCCTGATCCTAGCTTTATTGCTTGTCGTCCAAGACCAATAGCTCCTGAAGAAACTAAAACTATGGATTGTCCTCGGGAACGGAAGCGAACAATGTCTGTAACAAGTGATTTAAGCCACAGCATTCTTAACTCCCCTCGCTTGTGATCTATGAGTAAAGAGGAGCCTATCTTTATGACAATTATGCTGGCCTTATTTAGAGTATTTTTCATGGGTACCATTCGTTATCTTGTTCTAGTTTTTCTTTATTAGAAATTTCAATACTTTCCTCAAGAAAGGTATTTATAGATCTTAAGGTGCTAACAACGCCAGATCCAGAGATTGATGACAAAACAAATATATTTGAACTAGTTTTTAAGCTGAGCTTTTCTTTTTGAATATTGCTATTGTCTACATCTAATGCATCAGATTTAGAGATAGCGATAATCTCTTTTTTGTCTATCAGTTTATGTCCATAAGCTTCAAGTTCATCTCTAATAGTCTTGTATGCTTTAGTAATATCTTCACTTGTACCGTCAATTAGATGAAGCAATACTTTACATCTTTCTATATGACCTAGAAATTGATGGCCTAGTCCCACTCCTTTATGGGCACCCTCTATGAGCCCAGGGAGATCAGCTATAACAAATTCACATTCGTCTACATTCACAACGCCCAGAAGTGGGCTTAAAGTAGTAAAGGGATAATCAGCTATTTTTGGTTTTGCCCTCGATACTGCTGAAAGAAAAGTTGATTTTCCTGCATTTGGAAGTCCAACTATACCTACATCTGCAATAAGTCTTAATTGAAGATCTACCCATCCTTCTTCACCTTCTGTTCCGGGCGTGGTTTTTCTTGGTGCTCGATTAATAGAAGTTTTAAAGTGTGCATTTCCTAATCCACCATTACCTCCTCTAAATAAAATGAAATGGTCTCCAGGATTATCAAGCTCAGCAAGTATATCTCCAGTTTCTTTATCAAAAACTCTTGTTCCTGATGGAACTTTTATAATTTCATCTGAGCCGTCAGCTCCTGAACGCAAACGACCACTTCCATGGCTACCGTTAGATGCTCGGAAGTATTGTTTAAATCTAAAATCAATTAAAGTGTTTAGCCCTGGAATGCATTCAACAATTATATTGCCGCCATCCCCGCCATTACCTCCGTCGGGCCCACCTCTCGGTATATTTCGTTCCCTTCGAAAGCTTTGACAACCATTGCCACCGTTTCCGGCTCGAAAGTGAACTCGTGCCTGATCTAAAAATTTCATAATTGTAGGTTTTAATAGCTAATAGTTCTAAAGCAGAGAGCGAATGAATTTATGTTTCTTAAAGTCCTGATTCTTCGATCGAAACAAACATCCTTTTTCCTCGGCCGAGATTAAATTTTACTTTTCCAGGCACAGTAGCAAATAGTGTATGGTCTTTACCCATTCCGACATTTTTCCCTGGGAAAAATTTGGTACCACGCTGACGTACAAGAATATTTCCAGAAATTACTTCTTGTCCACCAAACTTCTTTACTCCAAGCCTTCGTCCGGCTGAGTCGCGACCATTTCGAGAACTGCCTCCTGCTTTCTTGTGAGCCATAATTATTCCTTATTAGGTTTGTTGGTTTGTGAAGATTTATTCTTAGGAGATTTTTTCTTCGCTGTAGCAGGCTTCTTCGCAACCGCAGGCTTCTTCGCAACCGCAGGCTTCTTCGCAGCCGCAGGCTTCTTCGCAGTCGCAGGCTTCTTCGCAGTCGCAGGTTTCTTCGCAGTCGCAGGTTTCTTCGCAGTCGCAGGCTTCTTAGCCAAGGTTTTTTTATCTGAATCAACTTCGTTTTGCTGGATAGATTTTTTCGTTCGAGGTTTTGCCCTAACTGTTTCCAGTCCTGGTGCACTAATTTCAGTGATTCTTATAACTGTGACTTCCTGGCGATGTCCAAGTGTACGGCGGTATTTCTTTCGACGTTTAAATTTTAAAACTTTAATTTTTTCATCACGAGATTGATCTATAATTTCAGCAGAGATCTTGGCACCTTCCACAATAGGTTTCCCAACTGTAGTGGTAGCACCATCACCCACCATCAAGACATCTTGTATTTCCACCGAGGATCCAGAATCACCAGCCATGCGTCCAACGACTATTATATCGTCTGGAACAACTTTGTACTGTCTCCCGCCGGTGCGAATGACCGCGAACATATTAAATCACCGAACTGTTGATAATCGACCTTTGCAGGCGATCGGAGAATACCTCTGAGGACTGAGCTGTCAACGTTTTTTGGTGATTAATAGCTAGTCTTTTTTAATTTTTTCCTTTAGGAATTTTTCTAGGCATCAAAAATCCCTAGTTTAGGGTGTATTTTTAGAAAAAAAACACTATTTATTAAAAATAACTAGGACCAAAATTTTTTGGTTAACCTTTTCAATATTTCAATTTAAATCGATATTTATTGGTTTATTGAGGAAATTTTAGGTTTTTTTGGGAATACAGCTAAACATGTTAATTAAAAAGATAAATTCCGAATCTGCTTTATTATTGGGCATAGTATTTTGTTTCTTTTATTCTGGGCTGATTTGGTTTCTTGATCCACTTATTCCAGTTATCAATTTTGAGCCTGATACAGGCTTTTCCCATTATTTTTGGAAATTACCAGATCCCAATATAATTACACGTTTAACTGCCTGGTTAGGATATTTTCTTCATCAGATCTCTATTTGGGCCTTAATCTGGAATGCCCAAAGAAAGAGACTCAATTATACTGGTGGTCTTCACTTCATTAATGTAGTTGCACTATTAACAAATGCTTTCTTTGTGCTTCTTCATTTAGGTCAAACACATCTTACTTATGATGGTTTAGCCCAAGACGTACCAATTTGGAGTTCACAAGGATCTGTAATATTATTGCTAGTTATTGTTTTAGCAATGGAGAATCAGCGAAGAGGTTTATTCTTTGGTAAGAGAGCTCCAATGCCCAAAGAGGGCATAAGGGCTCTTCGCAAGTATCATGGGTATGTATTTTCATGGGCTGTTATCTTTACCTTCTGGTATCACCCTATGGAAGCTACAAGCGGACATCTTATGGGGACATTTTACACCGCATTGTTGATGCTCCAGGGTAGCTTGTTTTTCACACGCATACATTTAAACAAATATTGGACAGGAGCCTTAGAGATTCTAGTTTTGATTCACGGAACAATGGTTGCCGTAATGCAAAAGAATGGTATGTGGCCAATGTTCTTTTTTGGCTTTGCTGCTTTGTTTATTATAACCCAAATGCACGGTTTTGGTATTTCAAAAAAAATGAGGTGGTTTTTTGTCGCAAGTTACATCTTTGGAGTTTCTTTGGTTTATGGATTTATACGTGCTGATTGGGTATCAATGAATGAAATTCTCCGCATTCCCATAATTGAATACTCATTAGCATTTCTTGTTGCCCTGATTGCATGGGTAATTAGCATTCTTATATCAAAAACTTTTGATTCAAAATCAAAATTAATTGAATAGAAATAAGTTATTTAGATAAACGGGTCATATGACCACTGAAGTAGTGCTTGCCGTTGACGGGGTCGACAGGATAAGTCTCCAGAGTTACAATTTTTTAGAACCTGAGATGCATGTCTTGAAAAATTTTTCCACCTATTGATTTGAATCATATCTAAATCAGGCAACCTCCGGCCAATAAAATATCGACAATACCATTGAAACCACCCTCGGGGGTCCGGATCATATATCCAGCCTTTTTCTCTCCACACTGACAGGCTCTGCCTGCTTTTAACACCAAAGTAATTAAATTTTGGATCAGCAACTGGGGAAATTTTAGCGTTAGAAAACCAAGATTGTGGAAATTCATTTATACAGTCAGTACAGTATTTTCCTTCAAATATTCCTAGTTTTAGCATCTGGGAAGGTTCAAAGTGGGGGGTAAATATTGGGTTAAAATTTTCCCCAGGATTTTCTGAAAGAATGTAGGTGTAGTTTTTCTGCATTCGGTCATTTACAGTAATGGTCTTAGTAAATTTCATAATTTTCTTTACTATTTTAAATTTTCTTTATAACCCTTATTATAATCCTATTAAATTAAGGCTTGAGTAAAGGTAGATATACCAAGACATAGATAAGTTCAAATATACTGGAGGTCATATGGAATCCCCATCTGTAGTAGTGCGTTACATTGTTAGTGATGTTTCTGAGGCACTGAAATTTTATACAACTAATTTTGGATTTGTAATACATCAGGATACCTCGCCAGCCTTTGCAGCTCTAGATCGTGGACCTCTTAGATTATTACTTAGTGCCTCAACAAGCGCTGGTGCAAAGCCAGTTTCAGATGGTTCAGTCCAGTTGCCTGGCGGGTGGAACAGATTTCAGATACATGTCTCTGACATATTAGCTGAACATAAACGATTGAAGGAAGCAGGGTTATTGCTTAGGACGGAAATTAGAGAAGGCAAGGGGGGTTCGCAATTTCTTCTAGATGATCCATCAGGAAATATTATCGAGATTTTTCAGCCTATTGATCATTAGTAGGGCTGTGTAATGGAAAGGATCATTATTTATTTAAATGGTGATCGTGGGGTTGCTGTTCTAAAAGACATATTAGACTGCGGCCATAAAGTTCTATCGGTGGTTGTTCCAAACAATAAAATACATATTATTGAGCAGTGCAAAG
>CAZHAN010000065.1:6138-6416 GCA_964530575.1 uncultured Rhizobiaceae bacterium
GCAAAGAATTTGGCACTCAGGTCATCCCAACAGATGATATTAATAGCGAAAAATTTCTTTCATATTGGTCGGGTTCTAATAAACCGAAATTGGGAATAATAGCTGGATACCCAACAATATTCTGTCAAAAGTTAATTGAACTTCCTGAGCTTGGTACAATTAATTTGCATGCAGGTAGGTTGCCTCAGTATAGAGGTGGCTCGCCACTAAATTGGCAGATAATTAATGGAGAAAAAAAAGCGTTTATCAGCATAGTCAATGTTGATGGTGGAATCGAT
>CAZHAN010000065.1:6426-7057 GCA_964530575.1 uncultured Rhizobiaceae bacterium
GGAATCATGTTTGGACATTGGAGATGACGATACCATTGCAGACCTCCACACTCAGGTAAATCAGATTTTTCCTAAGCTTGTTCAAGAAGTCATATCTCAGATCGAGACAAATAAACTCAAGACGCAAAAACAAGATGAAAGTTTTGCGCAGTATTGGCACCAACGTAACGATAGAGATGGACATATTAATTGGTCCCATAGTTCGGCATATGAAGTACATAATCTTGTGCGCGCAATAACACACCCATATTCTGGTGCATTCACATTTTGGGAAGGAAATGAAGTTCGAATATTTCGTACGGAAATTGTAAAAAATATTATTAAGGGTGTCCCCGGTAGGGTAATATGGATTCAAGGGCATGGTCCATATGTGGTATGCGCAGATCGCGCCCTTCTTGTTAAAGAGTATGTTATTAATCTTGATTCAAATTTAAACCTTACGAGTGGTATTCATCTTGTTTAGCTATTAAAGAAGATGGGAAAAGGTGAGGGAAGACAAGGGTTTGGCGGAAGGAGTGGCTACAAATCCCTACTAAATAACCCTTTACTATCAGTTACTTAGTTTTATCAATTATCCACTTATAACTATACTTATAACTATTGAGCTTTATTTAGACTGTGAAAAGTGGTC
>CAZHAN010000066.1:0-7009 GCA_964530575.1 uncultured Rhizobiaceae bacterium
TATTGGCATTTTGTTGATGTAGTTTGGTTATTTTTATTTACATTTGTTTATTGGTGGACTGCAGCATCAGAGCATGCACACTTCGCTGTTCATTAATAGAAGAGGTAAATAACATTTGTCCGAAACCATTTCCCCTCTTCGCGCAGGGCTAACTCTGCGGTGCCCAGCATGTGGAGAGGGGAAACTCTATTCTAAATATTTAACCATACGTGATACCTGTTCAGTTTGTGGTGCTGAGCTTTCTAATGTGGCTCCTGGGGATGGTCCAGCTGTGTTTGTTATTATGATAGTTGGATTTTCTGTAGTAGGCGGTGCTTTGCTTACAGAAATTGCCTACCAACCTCCTTTCTGGGTGCATGCCAGTATTTGGATCCCAACTATAATTGGCTCTTCTCTTTTGCTTCTTCCACTTCTTAAGTCTTTGTTTTTTGCTTCTCACTTTGTAAACCATGCAGGTGACGAAATACGAAAATTAAAAAAATGAAAACAAGAAGTATTTTCTTAACAACAATTTTTGTTGTTTTTCCAGCAATTATTTTCCTAATTTGGCTCGGAGTTTGGCAGGTTCAAAGACTCCAGTGGAAAACAAGTCTTATAGAGACCCGAGAGGCAAGTTTTGAAAAAGACCCCCTTATACTTCCTACTCGTGATTCTATTCTGGAACGGACGGGCTGGAGGCGAGTTGAAACAACTGGGACCTTCGACCATTTAAAAGAATTTCATCTTTGGTCAATTCGAGATGGAGCCGCTGGGTTCGAAATATTGACCCCACTATTGCCCACTGGTGCTTATCGGGCAATGCCTATCTTAGTTGATAGAGGTTGGGTTCCTTCGGATCTAAAGAATCCAGCTACAAGACTTTCTGGGCAGATAGAGGGGCCAGTTACTATTACAGGTTATATTAGGACTGATTTAGATATACCTCAGCCATATACCTTAGAAAATGAACCTGAAAATAATATATGGTATATTGTAGATTATGCTGCGATGGGTAAGCGCGACCAAACACTCTACCGTCCTGCTGTACTTATTGCCGATGATTCCCCAAATCCAGGAGGCTGGCCTTTGGGGATTTCAACTATGCCTAGTATTCGAAACAATCATTTAGGTTATGCAATTACTTGGTTTAGTTTGGCTCTATCAGCTGGAATTATTTGGGTACTAACGGTTCGCAGAAGACGTAAACAATAAAATTCTAATTACAAACCAAGAAGACTAAGGATTTTTTTTATGGAAATGCTTGGATAGAGCTAGATTTTGGGTACTATAGGACGAACCAATGTTGGCACCATATAAAACATCAGGATTTTCGATTAATTTTTCATAAGATAGACGTCCAACTATTTGGCCGTGTTCGAGTACAAATGGTACATCACGAGACCGAACTTCAAGAACTGCCTGAGTGCCCATTCCATTAACCCCTGTAAATCCAAAACCAGGGTCAAAGAATCCTGCGTAGTGAACTCGAAACTCTCCAACTAATGGGTCATAGGGAATTAATTCAGCAGCGTAGTCAGGAGGAACAGAGACCAACTCCTTTGATGCTAAAATATAAAAATCTTCTGGATTTAAAATTAAAGTATTTTCACCTTCTCGACTAAATATTGGGTCCCAAAAGGAAAACGGGTCGTAGTGATTTATTTTTGATAGATCAATTAAATCAGAGTGATGTTTTGCTTTATAGCCAAGTAAGGTATTTGAATTATTTCCAGTAAGATCTACTGATATTGCAACTCCTCCTTCGGCAATATCAGCTGTTCCAGAGGAATGAACTAGGGGGGTACGCTCATGAAGCAGTCTTAGTTCTGCATCGGTAGCAGGTGGGGATCCCAGTCGAAAGCGAATTTGGCTAAGTCTGTCACCTTTTCTTGCAAGTACACTGAAAGTTCTTGGAGAAATTTCTGCAAAAAGTGGGCCAGTGTACCCTCTAGGAACCCTATCAAATTCTGTAGCATTATCAGCAATTAAGCGGGTAAAAACATCAAGTCTTCCAGTAGAACTTTTTGGGTTTGCTGCACCAGATGTATCACTATCAAGATTAAGCTCTTCAAGTAATGGTACAATATAAACACAGCCTTTCTCGAGAACTGACCCATTAGTTAAATCAATAGTATGCATTCCATGCTCATCAACTTTATCTAAAACTTTAGAATTAACACCTGGAAGAAAGCTTGCTCTTACACGATGTGCTACTGTTCCTAATCTTAAATCTAAACTAGCAGGCTGAACTTGAGATTTAGAAAGTTCATCAGAAGAAGATATTTTTTTTCTGTCGATTAAATTACGAATCTTTTGGGAAGGGAGAATTCCAGAAATAGAGTTTGATGGTTTCTCAACTTTTACTATTGATTCTAAGTTATCTCTGATTTTCATAAGCCTAATATTTGTTAGATAAACATATTCTTAATGATGTTGGTTTTTGTTTTTTTAGTATAACTTTAATAGCAACAATAAGCCCAGATCCGATTGTCAATATTCCTCAATAAGTTAAAATTTATATAGTGTAACAATCTTGCCGATGAATCTTTTTCTATACTTTACCAAGATGCAAATTATCAATATTTTGTAACTGAGAGATAAGAGCAAGATTTAGTTAATCTAATTAAATTTATCATTATTAATCAATGGTTTATATTTTTTAGTATTTGGATAATAATATTTCAATATTTGTTGAGCTAGAATCCTTATTTAATAAGCATAATAATTGATTTTTCCATACAATTTGAAGCTTTTGAACGTACTAATGATATTGCTTAATAGTAAAGCTTGTCGAATGTAGGTGATTGTCTTAGGTAGAGTGTATAAGAATAGGGAATGATGATTATTATTGCAGAGGTTTTTTTGTGAGATACGTAAGTACTAGGGGTAAAGCGCCTCCTTTAGATTTTGCTGGAGTATTGTTGGCTGGTCTTGCTGAGGATGGAGGGCTATATGTTCCTGAGACCTGGCCAAAAATTTCTACATCTGAAGCTACTTCATTTGAAGGACAACCTTACTCTCAAGTTGCCACTAATCTTATGGCAAGATTTACAGAGTCTTCAATTCATGCGGGAGATTTAGAGGCAATTATTGATGAGGCTTACAGAGATTTTTTTCATCCAGAGGTTGCTCCTCTTAGGAATATTTCACCAACTGAATCAGTTTTAGAGCTTTTTCATGGCCCTACTCTCTCATTTAAAGATTATGCACTGCAAGTCGTGGGAAGATTGTTCGACCATGTTTTGCAACGCGCTGGACTTCATATGACGGTTGTAGGTGCAACATCAGGTGATACAGGTTCTGCAGCTATTGAAGCAGTGCAAGGGCGTGATTCAATCACAGCATTTATTTTACATCCAAAAGGTAGGGTTACGAGCGTCCAACGAAGACAAATGACAACCGTTAATTCTAAAAATATCCATAATATTGCTATCGAGGGAACTTTTGATGATTGTCAGGCTCTTGTTAAAAAGATGTTTGGAGATGTTAAATTTAGGAAAAAACTCAGGTTAACAGCAGTAAATTCAATTAATTGGGCCCGAGTAATGGCACAAGTTGTATATTATTTTACTACCTTTGCATCCATGTCAGATAAAAGTCATGTTCCATCTTTTTCAGTTCCAACAGGAAATTTTGGAGATGCATTTGCTGGACATGTAGCTAGAAGAATGGGGTTATTGATTCCTAAGATCGTAATCGCTACCAATCAAAATGATATTCTAGTGCGACTTCTACAAACTGGAGAATACCGAAAGGGTGATGTTCATGCCACTATTAGTCCAAGTATTGATATTCAGGTTTCATCTAACTTTGAGCGGTTATTGTTTGAATTAGCTGATGGAAATTCTGATAAAGTAGTTTCTAGAATGAAAATGTTAGAAGATTCCGGAATGTTTGTAGTTGGAGAAAAAGCTCTAGAGAAAATGAGGAATGAGTTTAGTGGTAGAGCAGTTAGTGAATCTGAAACTTTAGGTTGCATGCGTGAATTTTGGGAAACAAATAATTACATTATTGATCCTCATACTGCGGTTGGAATTGTTGCAGGTAGGGCAGATTCTAGAATTAATAAAGACCAACATATGGTTTATCTTTCTACAGCTCATCCAGCAAAATTTCCTGATGCTGTATTTGATGCAACAGGAATAAATCCAGATTTGCCTGAACATATGAGTGATTTAATGTTAAAAGATGAAAGTTATGATATTCTCCCCAATGATCAAAATATAGTGCAATCCTATATAAATGGTTTAGCGCCCGATTAAGGTAATTAAGTGAATATTAAAGTTTCTTATTTAAGTAATGGACTGACAATTGCTAGCGATCCAATGAATGCTCTTGAGACAGCCTCGGTTGGTGTTTGGGTGTCAGCGGGTGCAAGAAATGAATCTTTAGAATTGAATGGTATTTCTCATTTGCTCGAACACATGGCTTTTAAGGGTACTGATAAAAGATCAGCTAGAGATATTGCTCAAGAAGTAGAGACTGTAGGTGGGTACCTTAACGCGTATACAACAAGAGAGCAGACTGCTTATTTCTCAAGGGTACTTAGAGATGATATTCCCCTATCAATAGATATTCTTTCAGATATATTGCAGAATTCTGTTTTTGATAATGATGAACTTTCTCGTGAAAAATCTGTAATATTTCAAGAAATTGGTGATGCTAACGATACTCCCGATGATGTAGTTTTTGATCGTTTCCAAGAGGTTGCATTTCCTAATCAACCATTAGGTAGAAATATTTTGGGTAGTACTTCAAGCGTAGGTCAATTTGATAGGAATCAGTTAATTGATTATATGAATAACTACTATCTTGCGCCTAACATGGTATTGGTTGGTGCCGGATCAGTTGATCATCAAATGCTTTGTGATCTTGCTGAGAAGAATTTTTCTGATCTTGATTCGTCAAAGAATAATTTGCGAGAGCCTGCAGTTTACGTAGGCGGAGAAACGGTAGAAGATCGAGATCTTGATCAGGTTCACTTGGTGCTTGGATTTCCGTCTTTCTCTTACTTAGATCCCGATTATTATGCTGGACAAGTCTTATCGACGGTGCTTGGGGGAGGGATGTCTTCGCGTCTTTTTCAGGAAGTGAGAGAAAAGCGAGCTTTAGCATATTCAATTTTCTCTTTTACACATCCTTTCGAAGATAGCGGTTTATTTGGTGTCTACGCAGGAACATCCCCTAGTCAGATTGATGAATTAATTGAAGTAATTGCTAAGGAGATAAAAAAAATTTCTGATGAAATTAATGAAGAGGAAATTTCAAGAGCACGCGCTCAACATAAATCTGGCCTTTTGATGGGTTTAGAAAGCTCTTCTGCACGTTGTGAATTATTAGCTCGTCAACTCCAAATTCATGGAAGGCCAATAAGCCCTTCTGAGTTAGGTCAAAAAATAGACAGTGTGGATGTAGATTCGATCATTCGTGCTGCTAATAGAATTATTTCTTCTGTACCTTCTTTATCCTTGGTAGGCCCATTAAAAAAATCTAATTTTTCAGAAAAATTATCTGGATTTTTTCAGTGACCAGAGTTTTTTCTCACTTTTTATTTCCTAGATATGGCGAAGGTTTTTCGTATTGGAATCATCAATCAGTTTTTTATCCAAAGCTTATTACAAAAAATCTTTATTTACGGAATCCCGTTAATAAAGATTGGAAAGTTTGGAAAAATTTAAGAAGTGAGTCTAAAAAATTTCTTGAGCCGTGGGAACCTGTGTGGCAGGTTGATTCATTATCTAAACCAAATTACCGGCGTCGCATTAACAGGTATGCCAAAGATGCAAAAGAAGACACTGGATATGCTTTTTTTATTTTTCGTAGCAAGGATAATGTCCTTTTAGGAGGTATTAATATTTCTAATGTTGCGCGTGGAGCTAGAATGTCTTGCTCAATTGGATACTGGATTGGTGAGAGACATGCTAGGAAAGGTTATATGTTTGAAGCAGCAACAAAAGTAATTGACTATATTTTTAATGATTTAAAGCTTTACAGAATAGAGGCGGGATGTATACCAAATAATCATGCTTCAGCAAGTCTACTTCGTAATCTTGGTTTCCAGGAGGAGGGATATGCTAGAGAATATCTTAAAATTAATGGGAGAAGACACGATCATATACTTTTCTCTTTATTAGCTGATGATGGAACCAATTAAATTATTTAATATGTTTAATTTATTCAACCCTTGTACACACTTTAAAAGATCTTTTCTTATGTGTATTAAATTATTTTTCCAGATAAATTTATTATTAATTATTTTAGTGGATAGTAGAGCATACTCTGCTGCAGGAAATTGGGTAACTACTAAACAAAGTCAAGCTCGGATAATAGCTTCTGAAGAAACTACTATTGAAAATTCAACAATTTTATTAGGAGTTCATATTCGCTTGGAAGAAGGTTGGGAAACTTACTGGAGGACGGCTGGCGCCGCAGGGTTTCCACCAATATTTGATTGGAGTGATTCATCTAATATAAAGCAGGTCGAAATTAAATGGCCTGCACCTGAAATATTAATTAATTTTGATACTCAGACCTTTGGGTATAGAAATGAAGTAGTTTTCCCGGTTTATGTTAAGGTATTAGACCCCTCAAAGCCTTTGGCTGTGAGGCTCAATCTTACTTATGGATTGTGTAAAGAGGTATGTATTCAAACAGAATCTAGTTTAGAGCTAGATATTCCGTTAGGCTTTGATGGAGATAATGTTGCTTTTGGTAAATTGATTAGTAAGTTTATTGAAAGGGTTCCTAAAGATCCTTCTTCTCAAGGAATGGCAGTAGAGCGAGCTTTCATAACTAATAATGATAACCCGTTGCTTGAAATTATTGCTAGATCTAGAAAACCATTAGAGGATCCGAAGGTTATTGTTGAAGGCCCCCAAAGAATTTTTTTTAGAGAGAAATCCATTAGATTACTTGCTGGAGGACGGCGAGCGATCATTATGATGGATATTGACGGAACAAATGACGCAATTAATGATCTTATTAATTCAGAAATTACAGTTATTTTGATTGATCAGTCATATTCTGTTGA
>CAZHAN010000067.1:0-887 GCA_964530575.1 uncultured Rhizobiaceae bacterium
CTATTACTGCAATGCAGTCTGGAATTTATTGGGGCTATATTGGTTTGATTGAAGGTCTCATTAATAAAATCAAAGAAGAAATCAACTCTGAATTAACGGTAATAGCCACTGGAGGGCTTGCTCATCTTTATTCCACTTCAACCGATTCAATTAATATTGTTGATAAAAATTTGACGATTAAGGGTCTTGGTGAAATCTGGCACAGAAACCAACAATAATTCATGGAAAAAATCTATTACTTAGCATTGGGTGGTGTTGGTGAGTTTGGTTCAAACCTTTCTCTTTATGGGTATTCTGATAAGTGGTTAATGGTCGATTGTGGGTTGTCGTTTGCTGAAAAATCTATGCCTGGAATTGATATTCTAGTTCCCGATACAGAATTTATTGATAATCAGGCTGATAAACTACTTGGTCTAGTTTTAACACACGCTCATGAAGACCACTTAGGTGCAATTCCTTATATTTGGCATAAGATTAAATGTCCAGTTTATGCGACAAAATATACAGCCACGATTCTAAGGAACAAACTTGATGATGCCGGTATAGTTGATAAAATTAATATAAGAATAGTAGATTCACTTAATCCCATTTCAATCGGCCCGTTTGATGTAAGATATCTACCTGTTTCTCATTCAATAATTGAAGCAAATTCTTTAGCTATTAGAACACCCGCTGGTTTGATTTTCCATTCAGGAGATTGGAAAATTGATAATGATCCATGTATAGGTTTTAAAACTGAAGAATCTATTATGAAGGGACTTTCAGAGGAAGGTGTTCTAGCTTTCTTTGGTGATTCTACCAATGCGCTGAGTCCTGGAATATCGGGATCAGAAGGGGAGTTAAGAAAGAGCTTAATTGATATAATTTCGAAATTTAAAGGTAGAGTT
>CAZHAN010000067.1:897-6779 GCA_964530575.1 uncultured Rhizobiaceae bacterium
CTGCATTAGAAAGTGATAGAGAGCTTGTTATTGTTGGCAGGTCTCTTTGGAGAACAATCCATGCAGCGCAAGAATGTGGTTACTTAAAAAATTTTCCAAATGTTATTGATGATGATGAGGCACAATATCTTCCTTCAAATAAAGTTTTATATTTGTTAACTGGATGTCAAGGGGAGACAAGAGGGGCGTTGAGTCGAGTTGCTTCAGGTATTCATAAAAATATCAAACTCTCTGATGGAGATACTGTAATTTTTGCGTCAAAATCAATTCCTGGAAATGAACAAGAGATTGCTAGAGTTACAAGTCAACTTCTTCGAAAAAATATAAATATTATAACTAATTATGATTCTTTTGTTCATGTGTCCGGTCATCCATCAAGGGATGAATTGGTAAAAATTATTGATTGGATTAAGCCAAAATTCCTCATCCCTATTCATGGTGAATATAGAAATCTTAAAGCACATGCTGATATTTTTTCTTCTATTAATGGGACTCCACCGAATATTGTTGAAAATGGTGATTTAGTTGAGCTTGATAAGCAATCTTTAAGGGTTGTTGATAAGGTAAATATCAATAAATTTGCTGTTACATCTACCGGCCTTGCCTCGCTTGATGGACAGGAGATAAAAGATAGAAAGAAATTAATGTTCAATGGTATAATAATAGTTTTTTTAGTCATGAATATTGAAGGTAAATTATTGGCTGATCCTAATGTATTAGTTAAAGGAATGGATATTAATAATGTTGTTATTGATTTAGCAAAAATAATCTCTTTAAGAATTAATGATATGCCCTTATCAAGAAAAAAGTTTAACAAAGATGTTGAGCTTTCTACCCGTCAAGTCCTAAGGAGAGAATTTAAAAAATTTATGAATCAAAAACCATCCATTGATATTGAAATTTTAAGGATATAATATCATTGTTATTATATTAGTAAGCTATTGTAGACGCTCATTATAATGGAGGGCACATAATGTCGTGGATTAGTTTTTTGGCAATTTACTTTGTTGCCTGGTTTCTCTCACTCTTTGTTATGCTCCCATTTGGTGTAAAGACGGAGAAAAATCCTAAAGAAGGTCACGAAGTAGGCGCTCCTGAGCAGTCTCATATGTGGAAAAAAGCTTTTGGCGCATCAATTATTGCTTTGATAATTACTCTTTTATTTTGGTCAGGATTTACAAATGGGTGGATTTCATTTCGTCCTTAGTCTTAATGTCTAATATGTTCTTGCAATTAAAATTTCTTCAGTTGCTTTATCTCCTGTAAAGATACATTTATTAATAATTTTTTCTTGTTTCATTGGCGCATTTCTTATTGTTAGTCCATGATCTCTAAGTTCTGTAACTATATCTTCTAGCACTGCGCCTGTAGGCTTTGACCAACTAACCTTAACCCACCCTTTAATTTCTGAATTATCTTTATCTGAGTTTTTTTCAAAATACTCATACATTTTAGCTTTATCACTTATTTCATTAATAATAAGTGATTCGAGTCTATCTTTAGCTCTATTAAATAAATTAGTTTGTATATTTTCTAAAATATTTGGAATTGTTTGAATGAATAGATCTTGAGCTACAGAAGTTAATTCTAATTTTTCATTTTTGTTATATAAATTGTCACGTCGAAGGTAAGTAACTTGATTATTAGATACATCTCTTTGTCCAATTTCTGCAATAATTGGAGCTCCTTTGCGAACCCAATCCCACCTGCTTTCTGATGACTTAATATCTTTCTTCTCAGTAAATACTCTAATAGAAGCACCTAAAGCACTGGAATTAAACAGTTTATTAGAAAGTTGTTTAATATAATCAATTATTAATGAGTCCTCAGGTTCATTTCTTAAGATTGGAATAATAATAACCTGATGTGGGGATATAGTTGGGGGTAAACACAGTCCATCATCGTCTCCATGTGTCATGATAACACCACCAATCAGTCTAGTTGAGACTCCCCAGCTAGTAGTGTGGCAATATTCTAAATTACCTTCTTTTGTCTGAAATTTTATATTTTGAGCTTTTGAAAAATGTGTTCCTAGATAATGTGAGGTTCCTGACTGAAGCGATTTTCCGTCTTGCATCATAGATTCAATTGAGTAAGTATTTTCTGCTCCTGGGAAACGTTCATTTGCAGATTTTTCTCCAGTAATTACCGGCATTGCAAGAATTTCTTCTGAAAATGATTTGTATATTTCTAGCATTTTCAAAGTTTCTTCCATCGCCTCTTTTTTGTTAGCGTGTGCGGTATGACCTTCTTGCCATAAGAATTCAGTTGTTCTTAAAAATAGCCTAGGTCTCATTTCCCATCTAACTACATTGGCCCATTGATTAATTAATAAAGGGAGGTCTCTATAGCTTGTTATCCAACGCTGAAAGGCATCACCAATGATTGTTTCAGATGTAGGCCTAACTATAAGAGGCTCTTCTAATTTTGCAGTTGGATCGATAGATAAATTTCCGTTTTCATTAATCAATCTATGATGAGTTACAATTGCCATTTCCTTGGCAAATCCTTCAACATGTTCAGCTTCTTTGGAGATAAAGCTCATTGGTATAAATAGAGGAAAATAACAGTTTTCATGACCAGTTTCCTTGAATCTCCGATCTAGGTCTTTTTGAATCAGCTCCCAAATCCCCCAACCCCAAGGCTTTATAACCATACAGCCTCTTACTGGAGAAGTTTCAGCCAAATCAGCCCCTTTTATAACGGCCTGATACCATTCAGCAAAATTCTCCAATCGAGTTATAGGTAGTGCGTTAACCATGGTATGACTCCATTAAATTTGGGGCACAATGCAATCAAATCGTGGCGGAATACCACCTAAGGAGGTTATGATATGCTAGTGCAGTTGCCAATATATATCCGAATTACAGGGATCTGGGTCTTTGTCAACGATGATTAAGTTTTTATTTTTTTGTGGAGGTCGTTAGGGGTATGTTTTCTAGCTTAGAATGGGGCATAGCCTTACGTTACCTTAGGTCTCGGAGAGAGGGTTTTATTTCCCTTATTGCCTGGCTTTCTCTAATTGGAATTGCTTTAGGTGTTGCTACATTAATAATTGTTTTATCAGTCATGAATGGCTTCAGAGCTGAATTGTTGGATCGTATTCTTGGTGTAAGAGGTCACATTGTCGTTGAGGCGAACGTAGGCACAATATCTGAATATGACAGTTTAACTAATAAATTAGCTTCATTAGATGGTGTCTTAAGGGCATCACCAATTATTGAAGGGCAAGTGATGGTTCTCTCCGGAGGCATTGCTAGAGGGGCAAATATTCGTGGAGTTACCGCAAAAGATCTTTCAAATAATCCACTTATTACCCAGAGTCTTATAGAAGGAGGCATGGAAAGTTTTGCTAAAAACGGTGGCTTAGTTATTGGCTCAAGATTAGCTTCTATATTTGATTTACAGATTGGAGATAAATTAACTTTAGTTGCACCAAATCTTAATACTACCCCTTTTGGGGCAGTTCCAAGACTAAAATCCTGGCACATTGAAGCAATTTTTCAAATTGGCATGTACGAATACGATATTGGATTAATTTACGCACCGCTTGATGACATTCAAAACCTATTTAAGATTCCAAATGGGGTTACATCAATAGAATTATTTATAAATAATCCTGAATCACCTGACCAAATAAGCTCAACAATAACAGAAGCTTTTGGAGATATTAAAGTTTTTGATTGGAGGGATGTAAATATTCAGTTTTTTAACGCCCTTGAGATTGAGCGAAATGTTATGTTTGTAATTTTAACTATGATAATACTTGTCGCCACTCTTAATGTTATTTCGGGCCTAGTAATGATGGTTAAAGATAAACGAGGAGACATTGCCATTTTACGTACTATTGGTTCCTCAAGAGGTATGATTTTACGTATTTTCTTTTTATCAGGAGCTAGTGTTGGTTTAATAGGAACAATATCAGGACTAATTATAGGCTTAGCTTTTACAAAAAATATTGAATCAATCAGACAGTTTATTCAATACATATTGGGCACGGACCTTTTTGCTGCAGAAATATATTTCTTATCCACACTTCCAGCAAAGGTTAGTATTATTGATATTGTAACTGTTGTTTCTGTCTCTCTCATACTTTCATTCACTGCAACACTCTATCCTGCTTGGCGTGCTGCTCAAACAGATCCAGTAAAGGTTTTGAGAAGTGAATAGCAATATCTTAATTTTAGAAAATATTACTAAACGGTATAAAGAGGGAAAAATATATCATACTGTACTTGATAATATTACGTTTTCTATTAAAGCAGGTGAACTGGTCTCATTAGTTGGACCGTCTGGATCGGGAAAAACGACTTTACTTCAAATTGCTGGATTACTTGATACTGCAGATTCTGGATTGATTGAGATAGGTGGTTCTAAATGCATAGATATGAAAGAAAAAGAACGGACCCAAATGAGAAGAAAACATATTGGATTTGTTTATCAATTTCATCACTTGCTTCCTGAATTTACTGCTATAGAAAACGTTTCTTTACCTTTAAGGATAATGGGAAACACTAAAAAATATTCTGAAGAATTATCTGTTAGTATTTTAACAAAGCTTGGACTTAATCAAAGATTGAATCATAAGCCAGATGAATTATCTGGTGGTGAATGCCAACGTATTGCTATAGCAAGATCATTAATTAATAATCCAACCTTGCTTTTAGCAGACGAGCCTACTGGTAACCTAGATCAAAGAACAGCGGATAAAGTTTTTGGAGAAATGTTTAATATTGCACAGGAATTTAATATTTCTGCTCTTATTGCCACTCACAATTCAAACTTAGCTTTAAAAATGGATCGTTGTGTCGAACTAAAGGATGGCACACTAATTATAAATAAATAATTGTAGGTTATTTTACTAATGACTTTTTCAAAATTTGTACATTTACGTGCACATACTGCTTATTCACTTTCAGAAGGAGCTCTTACCGTAAATGAAGCGATTAGTTTAGCTGTTAAGAATCGTATGCCTGCACTCGGAATTGCGGATACTAACAACTTATTTGGAGCGCTTGAATTTTCAATAAATGCATCAAAAGCTGGAGTTCAGCCAATTATTGGTTGTTCTTTAGGTCTTTTAACAGATGAAAAGGTTCAGATAGGTTCTCATTTTATTGAGCCAGACCCTTTAATTTTAATAGCTCAAAATGAGACTGGCTATGGGAACTTAATGAACCTATCAAGCGCAGCATTTCTGGAAACAGAAGACAACCAATCACCTCACATAACTTGGAATCATCTTTCCAAATTTTCTGAAGGGATTATAGCATTAACCGGCGGACTGAAAGGTCCAATAGGAAGGCTTTTAGCCAAAGGCAATGATGAGGATGCATCGGTAGCCTTGTCGCGTCTTTCACAAATATTTGATAAAAGAATTTATGTCGAAATCCAAAGGCATGGTGTTGAAGAAGAAATTTTAATTGAATCAAAAACTATAGATCTAGCATATAAATACAATATTCCCCTCGTAGCTACTAATGATATTTTCTTTGGAAGTGTTGATATGCATGAAGCTCATGACGTGCTCATGTGTATTGCCACAGGAACATTCCAAAGTGAAGATGATAGAAGGCGTGTAACTATCGAAAGTAGATTCAAAAGTGAACTAGAGATGACTGATTTATTTAAAGATCTTCCGGAAGCGATTAATAATACTCTCGTAATTGCTAAACGATGTTCATTTTTCTGCAAAACAAGACTCCCAATTCTCCCTACTTTTGAAGATTTAGGCGGAGAATCAGAGGAAAATATCCTTTTGGAAAAAGCAACAAAAGGATTGAATATGCGGTTATCAATTGATTCATACGAAAACGAAGCAGACTATTACAGCAGACTTGATCATGAGCTAAAGATAATTACTGAAATGGGGTTTGCTGGTT
>CAZHAN010000068.1:0-6743 GCA_964530575.1 uncultured Rhizobiaceae bacterium
GGAGAGGGCGCAACTAAGTTTGTAACTATAAATGTTCAGGGCGCTAGATCTAATTCTGCAGCGCGAAAGATTGGTTTATCAATTGCAAACTCCCCTTTAGTTAAGACTGCAATTTCAGGAGAAGATCCAAATTGGGGGCGTATTGTGATGGCAATTGGTAAGTCTGGTGAGGAGGCTGTTAGAGATAGTCTTTCTATTTCATTTGGCCCTCATTCGGTTGCTGTTTCGGGTGAACTAGACCAAGGGTACGATGAGTCGAAAGTAGCAAAGTATATGTTAGGAAAGAACATAGAAATTACTGTTGATGTTGGGGTTTCCCTCGGAAAATTTACTGTTTGGACATGTGATCTTAGCCATGAGTATATTTCAATTAATACCGACTATCGTTCGTGATTTTACCAAAAAAAGAAAAACCAGAAGTATTAGTTTCTGCTGCAGCTTTGTTTAATGACCTCGATAATATTCTCTTAACACTCAGACCGGAAGGTAAGTCCATGGCAGGCTTATGGGAATTCCCAGGTGGTAAGGTTAGAAGTGGTGAATTAATTAAGTCAGCATTAATCAGAGAACTTTCAGAGGAATTAAATATTAGTGTTAATGAGAATAATCTTTTTCTCTTTAAGGATATTTATTATGAGTATAATAACTTTTATCTTCTTATGATCTTATATTGTTGTTGGGAGTGGGAGGGAAGTATTACACCTATGGAAGGTCAAAAAATTATATGGACGCCCATTGATGATCTTTCGAAATATAAAATGCCTCCAGCTGACTTACCTCTTGTTTCAATGTTACAGAAAAAATTTTTGTGCAAGAGATAATTTTATTTTAATTCATTGTTCATTTTTAGGGGACCATCCTATAACTGTAACTATCTGAAATGTGGCTGGAAGGCGATTAATGTTATTTTCTTTAATTAATTGATAATTTTCAGCCGTACTGAGAAATAGTTCTCTGCGAGTAAAGTTCTGATTCCTATTCCTACAGGCATTTGATTCCCCCATGCCTCGTAATTCTGACATTAATTGAAAGAGACTCTCGTAGCTGACAGTAAATGTATCAATATCTGCCACGGGATTGGTAAATTGTGCTCGATTAAGCAGGTTACCTGCGTCACGAACATCTATGAATGGGGCTATATGAGGGCTTGAATCTAAATTCAAGGTTTTTTCAGCCTTATCAAAGGCTAATCTAAGTTCGTTTAGGGTTTCTCCTCCAAAAAAAGATGCTAGAAATAAACCTCCTGGCCGAAGAATTTTTCTTATTTGAATTAAAGTGCCAGGAAGGTCGTTGACCCAGTGGAGCGAAAGACAAGATATAATTGCGTCAAAAGAATTAGCTTTAAATGGCAGTAGTTCCTCTTCAGTAGTAATGGAAGTTAGGCCTCTTTTTTTTGCAATTTGCGCCATTTCAAAGCTAACATCAGCTAAAATAATTTCTTGTTCTGGGTTTTTTAAGATTAGTTTTTCGGTTAATTCACCTGTATGGCAACCAAGGTCTAGAATGCGAGGAAAGGATTTTTTTACTTCATCTATTCTTCGAACAATAATAGATGTTGCCTCTTTCACAAGGAAGTCATGATGAGAGAATTTAGAGGCAATTCGCGCCCTATTAGCGCGGACAGCTTTTCTATCAAAAGGTGTCGAGGAGTCCATACTAATAGTTTATATAACATTAATTTTACTTTTAGCTCACTTTATTGTTGTTTGGGCCGTGAGTCTGCACTATTGACTAATATAATCATTGTTTCTTGGAACATTGTTAAATTAATTTAGATTCGGAGAAAATATTCTTGATCAAAGTAGAAATTTATTCAAAAGATCTGTGTGTGCATTGCTCTCGTGCAAAGAATCTACTTAATAATCTTGAAATTCCTTTTACTGAGATTGATGTTACAAACCCAGATGAACTTCATGCAATGTTGCAAAGATCTGGTGGTGCTAGGAGTGTGCCTCAAATATTTATTGATCAAGTCCATATTGGGGGAGCTAACGAACTCTCAGCACTAGCTAATAGAGGAGAGCTTCAAAAGCTAATCACTTAACTTGCAATCTAAAGAATCAATTTTTCGCGCAGCCTGTGTTCAGTTAAATACTGGAAACAACCTTGACAATAATATTGCTGATGCAATCAAGAGTATTCGAAAAGCAGCTGATCTGGGAGCTGATTTTGTTGCTTTGCCAGAAAATTCTGTGTTTATGTCTAAGAATTCTGAAGATGCAAAAGCTAACGCCTTATTTGAAGATAATCATCCAGCTGTAAGTGCTTTTAGTGATGTAGCAGCTGAATTAAAAATTTGGATCTTAGCTGGTACAATCTCTATTCAATTAAAAAATGGCCTTCTAGCAAATCGAGCATTTGTATTTAATGCAAAAGGAGAAATTGTTGCAAAGTACGATAAGATCCATATGTTTGATGCTAAGCTTGCTGAAAATCAACAGTATTTTGAATCAAAAATTTTTCAACCGGGAGATTCTGCAGTTGCATTAGATCTTCCTTGGCTAAAACTCGGTTTGACAATCTGTTATGATGTTCGCTTCCCATATCTTTACAGATCACTAGCTCATGCCGGAGCAGGACTAATAGCTGTCCCATCAGCCTTTACTTACTTGACCGGAAAAGATCATTGGCATTCATTACTACGTGCGCGTGCAATAGAGAATGCATGTTATATTATTGCCCCTGCTCAGTGTGGTAAACATCCTGGAAATAGAAGAACTTACGGCCACTCAATGGTAATCTCGCCATGGGGTGAGATAATATCAGAAGCAGGAAATATACCAGGGATAATTGATGTAGAAATTGATGTTAGTAAGATTGAGGAAGTCAGAAATAAAATTCCTGTTCTAAATCATGATAAGCCCTTTATTGGTGCAACATAAATATTGAAGTATAGTTATTGGTAAATTATTTAGTTTATAATCTGTAATATTATAATGGTGTAATTGAACTGATTTATGGTTGTTTACGATATCCAATGTTCTAAAGGCCATGTATTTGAGTCGTGGTTTAAGGACTCAAAAACTTTTAATGTTCAATCGAAAAAGAACCTTCTAACATGTCCTGTTTGTAATGACAGTCAAGTTCAGCGCGCCCCTATGGCACCACGAATTTCAAGTGGAAAATCAAAAAACAAAGCTAGCAAGGAATATACAGAGCAAGCCCTAAAAGCTATTACAAATACTCAGGAATTTATTGAAAAGAATTGTGATAATGTAGGTAAGGGCTTTGCTGAAGAGGCTAGAAAAATTCACTACGGAGATGTAACGAAGAGAAATATATGGGGTGAGGCGACACAAGAGGAGGCAGAAGAATTAAAAAAGGAGGGAATAGAGTTTGGTGAAATACCTTTTCCAATTTCTTCAAGAGATAGTTAGGAGAATCATTCCCTGTAAGAGGCCTGAATCATATAATTTATATTACTGTTAGTTGACTTTATCCATTCACTTGTGGAGAGATTAAAAGTCACCCCGGTCAAATTTGTAATGTCAAAGTTAGCTTTTCTCAGTGAGTAACTAAATTCAGAAGGTTTTACAAAATTTTGCCATTTGTGGGTTCCTCGTGGAACCCAGCTTAAAATGTATTCTGCAAGTCCTATCCCTAGTAATAGAGCAGGAATCGTGCGATTAATTGTTGCCCCAAAGAACAAACCACCTTTATTGACTAATTTTATGGCATCAGTAACAAATTTATCAATATTGGGCACATGCTCTATCACCTCCATGGCTAGCACTATATCCCAACTTTCATTATAGATTTCTTCAACTACAGAATGTTGATAGTTAATATTTAGATTAGCTTCATTTGCGTGCTCAACCGCAGCCATAATACTTTCTTTTGCGGCATCTATGCCTGAAACGGAGGCACCAAGTCTGGTTAGTGGCTCACATAAAAGCCCAGCGCCACATCCTATATCTAAGATTTTAAGCCCACTTAAAGGCTGGGTTTCATTTGGGTTTCTTCCAAAATGTTTACAAATACCTTCAAGAATGAAACTGATTCTTACTGGATTTATTCTGTGTAAGGCTGCCATTGGCCCATCTTCATCCCACCAAAGATCTGATATGGCACTAAAGCGACGAACTTCATCTAAATCTACATTTGATGGTATGCTCATAATTCTTACCGTTGCAGTCCTTAATAGCAAGGAGTATGAATATTCGCCTTTTTACATGCAAGGCAAAGTATTATTTAACCTGAGAATAGAGAATTTAATATGTCACGTTTAGTTATGAAGTTTGGCGGCACCTCTGTTGGAGATTTAGATCGAATCCGCAATGTCGCTGATAGGGTTAAGCACGAAGCAGATGCTGGGAATCAGGTCGCTGTAGTTGTTTCAGCGATGTCTGGAGAGACAGACAGGCTTGTGAAGCTTGTTAAAGAAATTGGTTCCAGTAATGTCGGAGAGGAGTATGATGTAGTTGTCTCAGCTGGGGAGCAAATCTCAATAGGTTTACTTGCATCAGCCTTGCAGGCAATTGGCTGTAAATCACGTTCATGGCTTAGTTGGCAGTTGCCCATTCATAGTGATGATGCTTTTTCTAAAGCACGGATAACTGGGATTGATACAAAAGAACTCATTTCTAGTATGGAGAATGGCGAGATTGCAGTTGTTCCTGGTTTTCAGGCTCTTGCTCCCAATGGTCGTATCACAACCCTTGGTCGTGGAGGTTCAGATACTTCGGCAGTTGCCTTAGCGGCGGCATTAAATGCTGACCATTGTGATATTTACACGGATGTTGAGGGTATTTTTACATGCGATCCTCGAATAGTGCCGAGTGCTCGTAAGCTTGATCAAATTACCTATGAGGAAATGCTTGAGATGGCTTCATTAGGTGCAAAGGTGCTTCAGACTCGTTCTGTTGCTTTAGCAATGAAACATAAGGTCCCGATACATGTACGTTCAAGTTTCAATAATAATGTTGGTACTTTAGTTATTGATGAGGAGAAGATTGTGGAAGATGAAATAGTTAGCGGTATTGCTCATTCACTTGGCGAATCGAAAATCACCCTAGTTAGGGTATCTGATAGGCCAGGTGTTGCTGCATGTATTTTTGGCCCTTTGGCGGATGCTGGAGTTAATGTAGACATGATTGTGCAGAATGTTTCAGATGATGGTAAGTCTACAGATATAACTTTCACAGTAAATCGAACTGATCTCTCTCAGACTTTAAATGTTATTGAGATCTCGAAAAAAGACTTTGAATGTGAAAGGGTGGAGTCAGACTCTTCAGTTGTAAAAATTTCAGTAGTTGGTGTTGGAATGCGAAGTCATGCAGGAGTAGCTCATACTATGTTTGATGCTCTGTCAAAACAGGGAATTAATATTCAGACAATTACAACATCTGAAATAAAAATTAGTGTGCTCATTTCAGAAGAATACACAGAACAAGCAATTAAAACTTTGCATACAGCCTATGGGTTGGATAGGGCCTAAGCATACTTTGAAAACTAAGAGCAGGAGAGAATTAGCTGAAAAAAGGCTTTCAAAGCTTTGGGCAAGGGGGTGCGAATTTCTAGGAGTTAAGTACGCTATCTTAGGCGGGGCAATGACATGGGTCTCTGATCATAATCTCGTTGCAGCAATATCAAATGCAGGTGGATTTGGAATTCTTGCAACGGGGTCTATGAACAAGGAGCAATTACAGTCTGAAATAAATTTAACTTTTAAAATGACTTCGAATCCTTTTGGAGTGAATCTCATCACTATGCACCCAGATATAGGTGAACTTTGTGATGTCTGCATATCTTCTGGTGTTAGTCATGTTGTTTTGGCCGGTGGTCTCCCAAAGCTTTCTGAAATTAATCAACTAAAATCAGGGGGTATAAAAGTATTGGGTTTTGCTCCTTCAATAGGCTTTGCTCGAAGACTTATTCGTGGGGGGGTTGATGCAATTATAATTGAGGGAGCTGAGGCTGGCGGTCATGTAGGCCCTGTATCTACTGGTGTCCTTGCACAAGAGATACTCCCAAACATGTTTGAAGTTCCAGTGTTTGTTGCTGGAGGCATTGGAAGAGGGGAAACAATTGCAATGTTTCTAGAGATGGGTGCTTCAGGTTGTCAGCTCGGGACAAGATTTGTTTGTGCATCCGAATCAATTGCACATATTAATTTTAAGAATGCGTTTATAAAAGCACGCGCTCGGGATGCAGTACCAAGTATTCAAATAGATCAAAGATTTTCAGTCATACCTGTTAGAGCACTAGCAAATTTTGGATCAAGGGAATTTGAAGTTTTTCAAAAAGAAACTATTAATAGTTTTCAAGATGGGAAGATCTCTAAGTCTGAAGCAAAGCTATCAATTGAAAAATATTGGTCGGGCAAACTTAAAGAGGCCGTAATTAACGGTGATATAATTAATGGCTCATTGATGGCAGGTCAAAGCGTTGGTATGGTTAAATCAGTCCAACCAACTCTTGAAATAATAGAAGGCCTGGTTGAGCAGGCTATCAAAGCTTTAGAAATAGACTAATCTCAACTTATTTCGACGATATTTCTGAGAGATTTTGATAACTTATAATTTATTTATATAAAGAATATGTTGGTTTTGGGGCTAATTCTGAGCATATATATTTTAGATAGAAGACATAAGAAGGCCTAATTTGTAAGAGAATGTATTTTTCTTTAGTATTGAAAAAAATTGAAATGCAAATTTGAGAAAGGCGCAGAAGTGGACAGCGCTTTATGATAAAAAAGAATGAACCACTAAATATTACTGTAAATCGAAATAATTCACAGCAAA
>CAZHAN010000069.1:0-849 GCA_964530575.1 uncultured Rhizobiaceae bacterium
ATCAAATAGAAGATGGATTTATTGAGGCTCAGGTAGTTTTGGGGTATCGATATATATCGGGTTTGTTTGTATCGCGAAATAATGATGAAGGGGCAAAATGGTTCAAATTGGCTGCTAAAAGTGGTCATGTTGGCTCACAATTCAGAGTGGGTTTTTTAAATGAGTACGGAACAGGTATGCCTATAGATTTAATCGAAGCATATGCTTGGTACCGACTTGCAGCAGCTCAGGGTGATGAGGCAGCTATTCAAAATCTTTCAAGACTAAATAAGCTATTGGACGATGAATCTCTTAATCAATCCAAAGAGCTTTCTAAAAAGTATTGGGATTTATATGTGATCCCTTTCAGAAAAGATCCAGCCCAATGATTATGATATGTTTCAATAATATTCGTTACTACTTTTTCTATCTTTTAAATATTGTTGGATAAACATTAAACAGTGAGTTTCAATACACCAAAAGAGCATGCCGCAAGTCGGGCAAACGATTGGTCTCTCCTATTTTCTTTAGTTAAGTCTTTCGTAGAGGAGACTCAGCCGCATCGAAAAGGCAGTATTGTTATCAAAAAGGAGACCTCTCTTGATTCAGACTTAGCAATAGATAGTTTGGGTAAAATCGAATTACTTGGAAGAGTGGAGGAGGCTTTTGGGTGTTCAATTACAGAAGAGCTAATGGCTAAAGTAGAAAAAGTTTCTGATTTAATTGCTTTATTAGAAAATATTCCTTTAACTAAAGGTACAGTACAATCTTCAGAAAAACCTTTTTTCCACGATACTGTTACAGTTCCTGAAGATGCTAAAACGTTAATAGAAATATTAGACTGGCACGCAGATAATAATCCAGATCGAT
>CAZHAN010000069.1:859-1290 GCA_964530575.1 uncultured Rhizobiaceae bacterium
AGTCACTTACGTATTTAGAGCTTCGCGATATATCTTCTGATGTCTCTGCGGGACTTCAAAGAATCGGTCTTTCTAAAGGTCAAACGGTTGGAATAATGTTACCCAACTCACTTGATTTTTTCTTTGCTTTCTTTGGCGTTCTGTTGGCTGGCGGTGTGCCTGTTCCAATTTATCCACCAGCTCGAGCCAACCAAATTGAAGATCATCTAATTCGTCACTCTACTATTCTCGCAAACGCAGAATCTCATTATTTAATAACCGTTTCCGAGGCTAAAGGGCCTGCTCAGATTCTAAAAATTCATGCTAAAACTATTAATGAAGTGGTTACAGTGAGTGACTTAAGGGTAAAGGGTCATAATTCTTTAAGGCCAAAGATTAGCGAAACAGATCTAGCATTTCTTCAATATACATCAGGTAGCACAGGTGACCCT
>CAZHAN010000069.1:1300-4240 GCA_964530575.1 uncultured Rhizobiaceae bacterium
ATCTTTTGGCAAATATTCGTGCTATGAGCGAACCGTTTGATCTTAGTCCAGACGGTGATGTTTTTGTTAGTTGGTTACCACTTTATCATGACATGGGATTGATTGGCGCTTGGCTGTGTAGTTTATATTATGCAATGCCACTTGTTCTTATGACACCTCAAAGCTTCATTAGTAGACCCGAACGCTGGTTACAATCTATTCATAAGTATGGAGGGACTATTTCAGCATCTCCTAATTTTGGTTATGAATTAACTAGAGTAAGGGCTAAGGAAGAAAAGTTAAAAAATCTTGATCTCAGTAGTTGGAGAATATCAGTTAATGGAGCTGAAGCTGTTCTTTCAAGCACCATAGATGGATTCAATGACCGGTTTGGTAAGTATGGTTTATTACCAACTGTTGTTAGGCCAGTGTATGGACTTGCAGAAAATTCTGTTGGCTTAGCATTTCCATCTCAAGTAAGAACTCCGATTGTTGACCGCATAGACCGTCTTGAATTTAGTAGAAGTGGCAGAGCGATTCCGGATATGAATTTAGAAAATCTACCCTTAGAGTTTGTTTCATGCGGTCAGCCACTTCCCAATCATGAAATAAGGGTGGTCGATTCAGGCGGACGTGAAGTTTCTGACAGACAAGAGGGTAGCATAGAATTCCGAGGTCCCTCATCAACTCAGGGATATTATCATAACAAACATGCAACCGAATTGCTTTTTAATGGAGATTGGCTTGTAACTGGAGATAAAGGTTATTTAGCTGGTGGTGAGATTTATATTACTGGCAGGGTAAAAGACACAATTATTCGTGCGGGAAGAAATATATATGCTGCTGAGGTTGAAGTTGCTGTGGGAAGCGTTGTGGGTGTGAGAACTGGGTGTGTAGCAGTATTTGGAGTTCATTCAGCTGATTCTAGCACAGAAGAACTTGTAGTTATGGCAGAAACTAGAATTAAAGATCATCAATCCCAAAAGGATCTTATAGAAAAAATTAACAAGCATATCCTTTCAATATTAGGAGAGCCAGCTGACCAAATAGTACTGGTGGCCCCCTTTACTGTCCTTAAAACTTCTTCTGGTAAAATTCGAAGAAATGCATGCAAGGATTTGTATATTTCTGGCGACCATGTGGGTAATAAAAGACCTGTTTGGTTGCAATTTATGAGACTATGTATTTGGTCAATTAAACCAGAGATATTCAATTTAATAAAAAAAATTAGGCAATTAACCTATGCTTGCTGGTGGTGGCTTTGTGCAATTATATCATTCGTTATTATCTGGCCAGTGATTAGCTTAATTCCTAATAGAAACTTTTGTCATATGTGGTCAAAATTATTTTCTAAGGTTTTCTTAATCTGCACTGGCGCTAGTCCAGCTTTAGATGGAATTCAAAATATTCCAATTGATGGTCCATTGTTAATTTCTTCAAACCATACTAGCTACCTAGATCCAATGTTAATAATTGCTTTAATGCCCAGGAATGTTCGTTTTGTTGCAAAAAATACACTAGAACATTCACCGTTTGGTTTAATGCTTAAAAATCTTGGAACTATATTTGTTGAACGTTTTGACTTTAAACTAAGTTCAGCTAGCACCTCACTCATTATAGATGCGGTTTCCAAAGGAGAGGCGGTTGTAATTTTTCCAGAGGGGACTTTTGGTAGAATGTCAGGCTTGCTTCCTTTTAGAATGGGAGCATTTTTAACTGCTACTGAAACAAACGTACCAGTGTTGCCGGTTGCTTTAAAGGGGTTAAGGTCTGCACTGCGATCTGAAAGTTGGTACCCAAGGTACTCAAAAAAAACCTTAAGTGTCGGTCATTTAGTTATTCCAGAGAGTAAGTCTTGGGATTCTGCTTTAATATTAAGAGACAAAGTTAGATCACAACTAATTCATCTTTCGGGAGAAGCTGACTTGAGATCGGAAACCGGAGAATTAAATAAATTACGTCCAGAAAATTAGTTTATTTTAGTTTTCTTTGTTATCAATTATTGCATTGCCGTGTATATCTCTAGGAACTGGCTTAATTAAAATTTTATTATCAAGGTACTTTAAGCCCATAAAGCTCGTTCTTACATTCAATCCATCCGGCAGTGTGCAAGATATTAGTAATGATGTGATTGGTAAAATCAAACATATAAGAACAATTTTATTCATTTATAGATACTCCTCAGCGTGCATGATTTAGTTTACCCTTAAAATCTTGAAATCGTTAAACCCTTTATATTGATGTCTATTTTTTGCCCTAGTATCATATCTTTAACAATTTTAGCTGAGCCCGCTACTAAACTCCAACCTAAAGGGCCATGACCTGTATTAAGGTAGAGACCTTCAGTATTTTGAACAGGACCTAAAATGGGGGGCCCGTCCGGGGTTACAGACCTAACTCCAGCCCAAGGGTTAGCGTTTGCAATACTAGGTAAGTTTGCTTCGGGGTATAGTTTTTTTAGTGATGAAATAATGATATTTATCTGCTTTAAATCAATATTTTTATCGCCTGATGCAAATTGAGCTGTGCCAGCGGCTCGAAAAAAATTTCCTAACCGAGAAGTTACAATTTTCCCTTGCTCATCCATTATTCCTAAAGATGGTAGACTATAATCTTCAGGCATAGGAAAGGTTATAGAGTGACCTTTTACGGGCACTACAGGGATACCAATATTTATTGTTGATAAAAGTTTCTTACTATCCTGTCCAAGTGCTACAACTACAGTTTTTGATATCCTTTGACCTTTAGAAGTTTGAATACCTGATATGCTATTTTTAGAAGTCAGCAGGCTAATTATGTTTGTTTCCATTAGGAATTTTACTCCTAAATTAATGCATTGCTCCTTTAATTCTTTAACAAACATGTAAGCATTGCCAGTAGCGCCATTCTTAGAAAATATGCCCCCAATAATTTCCTTTTTGTTTATTGGGGGTTTTAAAACAATTTTATCTCTTACATTTA
>CAZHAN010000069.1:4250-6712 GCA_964530575.1 uncultured Rhizobiaceae bacterium
CTAAATCAATACAGCTTTCTGCATCGAGAATTTCATCATTCTCACCAAAATTGTTAAGATTTTTTGACTCTTTCGATGCAGCTTCTAATCTTCTGGGATCCCTAAAGATTGCTAGTAGACCAGATTTATTAAAATCAAAATTGATATTTTGGTTTAGAAAAATATCAAAAGTGGATCGACTATAGTTACTTAAAAGATTCAATACACTTGAATTTAATCTATAACGTTTTGACGTGCAGTTAGCTAAAAAAGAAATACCCCAAGCAATATCACTCGGATTCATTGCAAGATTAAAACTTAATGGAGAATTTTTTTTGCCTAAAAAACTCAACATTTGCTGAGGAATATATGGAGTAGCCCATGGACGAGAAAGGCTAGCAGCTATTTGCCCTCCGTTGGCAAAGCTTGTTTCAAGTCCAGCATCATTTCGTCGGTCAATTACAGTTACTTGAGCGCCTTCTTTAGCTAAAAACCAGGCGGTAGTGATTCCAGCAAGTCCAGCACCTAAAACTAATATACGCATTAACTGGATCTACTTTTAATTATATTGGTGATAATAAAAAGGGGAGTTCCATATAAAACGGAACTCCCCTTTTTAATTGATTGATTAAAGGACTTCTTCGCCTGATTCGCCAGTGCGTATACGAACTGCCTGTGATAAATCATAAACAAAGATTTTCCCATCGCCGATCTGACCTGATTGAGCAGAGTTTTTAATTGTTTCAACTGCTGTATCGGCCATTCCGTCACTGACAACAACCTCAATTTTAATCTTTGGCAAAAAATTAACGTTATATTCAGCACCACGGTATATTTCAGTATGACCTTTTTGTCGTCCGTAACCCTTTACTTCGGTTACCGTCATCCCTTCAAATCCCGCACTTGTAAGTGCCTCACGAACTTCGTCGAGTTTATGGGGCTTCAGGATTGCCATTACTAATTTCATTATTTTACCTCTCTTAAAAGGTTATGTGTAGAAAAATTAAAGTTCATAGCCACGTTCCCCATGTGATGTAATATCAAGTCCCTCGGCTTCTTCTTGCTCTGTAACTCTTATACCAACAGTTGCCTGTACAATTTTCATAATTATATAGGTTACCACTGCTGACCAAATGACCACAGCTACTACACCTATTACCTGTATTACAAGCTGATTGGTGAAGGTAGTGCCTAATCCCTGACCTTGAAATGCCTCTAGTGCCAAGAAGGAAACAAGAATTATACCAAGCATCCCACCTACGGCATGAACAGCAAAAACATCAAGAGAATCATCAATTTTTAAAGATTGTTTGACGTATTGGGTAATGTAGTAGCAAACAAATCCACCGGCAGCACCACATATTAAACCACCCATAGGACCGATAAATCCTGAAGCAGGGGTTACTGTTGCAAGTCCGGCGATAGTACCTGTCACTAGACCGACTAGGCTTGGTTTACCAAACCTCATCCACTCAATAGACATCCATACAATTGATCCGGTAGCAGCAGCTATGTGTGTTACCAACATCGCCATTCCTGCATCACCGTTGGCTGCAAGTGCACTACCTGCATTAAAGCCAAACCAACCAACCCAAAGCATACATGCTCCCATCATTGCCATTCCTGGGTTGTGTGGAGGTTTTACGTCATTAGGAAAGCCTTTTCGACTACCAAGCATAACTGCAATAACTAGCGCTGAAACTCCTGCAGTTGCGTGAACGACAAGGCCGCCAGCAAAGTCCATTATTCCCATTTCACCTAACCAGCCACCACCCCAAACCCAATGGGTTACGGGTGAATATATGAAGAGTAGCCAAATGAGAGTAAATAAAATCACTGCTGAAAATTTCATTCGTTCTACGTATGCCCCAACAATCAGTGCAGGAGTAATAACTGCAAATGTTAGCTGGAACATGAAGAATAGGCTTTCAGGAATGTCACCAGCCATAGAACCTTCAGTAACTCCCCTGAGAAATGCTTTATCCAGTCCTCCTACATACGCGTTCATTGTCCCGCCATCTCCAAAGGCTAGAGCGTAGCCAGCGACTAGCCAGACAATGGAAGCCATGCATGCTATAAAAATTACGTGCATTAATACAGAAAGAACATTTTGGGACCTTACAAGACCACCATAAAATAAAGCTAAGCCAGGTAGGGTCATAAAAAGAACTAATGCTGTTGAAGTGAGTATCCAAGAGGTATTGCCTGAATCAAGCCCATCTTGTGCAAATGCCATTGTTGGCAATAGAAGAACGCAAAAAACGGTGCTCGCCACCAACGTTCTGAATAAAGATCGCATATTATTTCTCCCAGTTAGGACAGTGAATCGAAAATTTCTAGTTAAATTAATAAATTATATTCAATTACAACCTTTACGTAGCATAAATCATGCCAGACAATGGATTCTTTAAAAAAACCTTACAAACAAAAGATAATATAATTTTTTCGTGATAAATATAATTAAAAAAACAAAAAAATATATT
>CAZHAN010000070.1:0-6709 GCA_964530575.1 uncultured Rhizobiaceae bacterium
TTGGTATATTCCATCCAGCAGTTTTCATTGAGCTAATTAATATATTCCTGCGCTTTCTATATAAAATTCTTGTTTCATTCACGCAATCTTGCGGGCCATTTAATGCAGCAGTAGCAGCAACCTGAATTGGTGTAAATGCTCCATAGTCAAGGTAAGATTTAATCCTTGTTAATGCATATACAAGTTCACGATTACCGGTAGCAAATCCGATACGCCAACCTGGCATTGAATAGGTCTTGCTCAATGAGGTAAATTCAATAGCAATGTCTATTGCCTTAGGGATTTCTAGTATAGAAGGTGGTGGTGAATCAAAATATATTTCTGCATAAGCCAAGTCAGATAATATAAATATTTTATGGTGAAGACAAAACTCAACAACTTCACCATAAAAATCCAAGCCAACAACTTGAGCGGTGGGATTCGAGGGGTAATTAAGAACAAGCGCTGATGGAATTTTCCTGCTTTTTTCTACAGCCTGCTTTAGTCCAGATAAAAAATCATGGTTTGGGCCCTGCGGTACTGATTTAATTTCGGCGCCAGCAATAATAAAACCATACGGATGAATTGGATAACTAGGGTTAGGTACCAATATTATATCACCAGGAGCCGTGATAGCTGATGCTAAATTAGCTAAGCCTTCTTTTGATCCTATAGTAACGATAGTCTCACGATCTGGATCAATATCAACATTAAATCGTCGTTTATAGTATGCTGAATTAGCCCTTCTGAGACCGGGAATCCCTTTTGACAAAGAGTATCTATGTGTACGAGAGTCTTGAATGGCTTCGATTAATTTATCAACAATGTGCCGAGGGGTAGAAGAGTCTGGGTTACCCATTCCAAAATCAATTATATCTGCACCATTTGCACGCGCCTTTGCCTTCATTGTATTTACTTCAGCAAATACATATGGGGGCAATTGTTTAATGCGATGAAAATCCATAATTTTACCTATGGATCAACTAAAGTAGTTTGACATATTTAGTTAAGTTTCAAGAAAAATTTCAACTCGACGATTTTCAGCCTCTCCTGCAGGCATTGCCTCATTTAGAACTGGCTGAAAATCACCCATACCTATTATAATTAGTGAGCTTGGTGGAATTCCAAATTTCATAAATTCATCTGCAACTATCTTTGCTCGATCAATTGAAATTTTAAAATTAGCCATAAGATGGTTTGAAATTGACATATCTTTAGTTCTAGATGATGCATGACCTACAATTCTTATTTGGCCCCCAGTCTGCTGAAACTGTTGAGCAATTTCTCGTATTTTGGTTAATTCAGCATCATCAAGGGAAGATGACCCATGAGTAAATCTGATAACAGCACCAAAATTAACATTTTCTTGATGATTAAAATCGCTCCGCCCTGCAATTGCCCTTTGGATAACCGCTAAAGCCTCTCGATCTACAACGGATTCGTTTTCAAGCGTAAATGCTGTGATCCCATTACCTTCTGGAGCAATTCCTGCCAATCGAGTTGAGGAAACTGCTTCAGATTCCGCAAGCATTGTAGAAAAAATTTGAGATAGTATTTTTTGATCTGGAGCTCTTTCAAAAGGCACCTCTACAACATCTGTTATGCGATTAGCAAAATTCTCAACAGGTGGATTTTTCTGAACTGAAGCATCTAATTCCTGTGTATCTCTACTCAATCGTTCAGTATCAACATTTTCCTTATTAACTACCTCAACCTCAGGTTTATTAATTAAAGGAATAATAGGTGTAGGGCCACGGTTCAGAAGTGGGTTTACTTGGGGGCCTCCCTTAAATGACGGGACGTCTGGTCTTGCTATAAGAGGGACATCAATATCAGCTGGTTGTGATTGAATAACATCTTTATTGTCACGTTCTGCAATTAATAAGTTAGGGGGATCCGATGCATTAGCGCCGGGAATACTTCTAGGAACATCCGCAACTGAAGGAAATTTAGGAGGTATTATCAATCTATTTCTATCATCCTCATTATTGAAAGCGGTATCAAACTTATCATCTGTAAATACCTGATCATACATAGAGACAGGATTAGCCCAATCTGGAACGTACGAGCACCCAGAAGTAGAAAACAAGATTATTATAGCCGGAAACAAAAGAAAGCATTTTCTAACGAATAGACTGCCAACAGAAACTAATATAAATTTCTCCATTGCCTGTTCCAAACTGCCTCCCTTTAAAAGAATTAATGAACACACCTTATAGTATAATAAGAGAAATCTCCTAAAGTTATCAAGCAATCGCAAAAATATGGTTTTTATTCTACCTACTTATCAAACCCCTGGTTTAAATATTCCATTGCAAGATCGTTGTAATGACTTGCTGAGAGCTTAATTTCATCAATTTCTTGAGGCTTAAGATCCCTCATAAATTTTGCTGGTCTACCTGCCCATAATTGGCCAGAAGGTACAATTTTCCCCGGAGTTACCAAAGATCCTGCTGCCACCATTGAAAACTCCTGTACCTCAACGCCGTCCAAAAGACACGACCCCATACCAATCAAGGATGAATTTTGTATTTTACAAGCGTGTATCACTGCTGAATGGCCAATCGTAACATTATTGCCTATATCAGTTGGTCCAGTTTCGCGAGTTACATGAATAACCGTTCCATCTTGAATATTAGTCATTGACCCAATACGAATCTTGTTGACATCTCCCCTAATAGTCACAGAAAACCAAACGCTTGACCCACGCTCAATGGTTACATCACCTATAACTCTGGAATTAGATGCAACAAAAACATCGGAAGAAATATTAGGATAATAATCTCTATAAGAAAGAATATTATTCATCATGGAAATAGAGGCAAAGCACCAAGTCCGGAGGCTTCATCAAGCCCAGACAGCAAATTAAAATTTTGAACTGCCTGACCGGCTGCCCCTTTCAATAAATTATCTATTGCAGAAACTATTATTAATTTGTCAGGATATCTATCCTCAAATACATTTAACATACAGTGATTAGAGCCTTTAACCATTTTGGTTTGAGGTATTATTTTATCATCTAGCAATTTAACAAATGGTTCATTCATAAAAGTATCATTAAGATTATTTCTTACATCTGAATAGGTTATTCCGTCATTTAACCGAACATATATCGTAGATAAAATCCCTCTACTCATGGGTAGTAAGTGCGGTGTAAAAGTTATATTAACTAATTGACCAGCTGCAATTGATAGTTGCTGTTCAATTTCAGGAATATGTCTATGCTCACTAATCGCATAAGGATGAAAAGAATCTGAAATCTCTGAGTAAAGATTTTTCTGATTCTCAGCTCTACCAGCACCAGAAACTCCAGATTTAGAATCTATAATTATATCCTGAATTTTGATTAATGATGACTTAAGCAACGGGTAAAGAGGCAAAAGAACAGAAGTCGGGTAACAACCTGGACATGCAATTAGACTACTATATTTAATTTCATCTCGCAAAAATTCAGTAAGGCCATAGACGGACTTTTTAAGTAGGTCTGGCGATCCATGTTTAAATTTATACCAATCCTGATAAACAGATTCATCTTTAATTCTAAAATCAGCTGAAAGGTCAATAACCTTAACCCCGCCATTGTCGACAAGTTCTTTTATAATTTTCTGACCATATCCGTGAGGCATTGCACAAAAAATAACCTCAACATCCAAACTAGCCCAGTTAACATCATTTGTTGACAAAAGCTTTGGAAGAGAAACACTTTCAAAATGAGGATATATTTCACTCATTGAAAAGCCAGCATTTCTATCAGCAAATAATGCAGCAATCTCTACATTTGGATGCTGAACAAGAACCCTTACCAGTTCAGAGCCGACGTATCCACTAGCACCAATTATTGCTACACGAACCTTGCTTGTGCCCTTAGCCACTATCACAATTCCTTAAAAATTTTAGTCTTAACGAAATATAAAAATTTAATTCTTTTAATCTGTAATATCCTCAAAGGAGTCTTTGACAAGACGGTTTAACAGTCTTACCCCAAAACCTGAGGCCCCTTTGGGTACTGTCGGTTTATCCTTATAACACCAGGCAGTTCCGGCAATATCTATATGTACCCATGGTATATTACCTACAAACCTTTTAAGAAATTGAGCAGCTGTAATACTTCCAGCTCCTCTTCCACCAATATTTTTCATATCAGCGATAGAAGAATCTATCATTCTATCATACTCAACACCCAAAGGCATACGCCAAACCTCTTCACCTTCATGAGTTCCAGAATTTTTTAGTTTTTTTACAAGGCTATCATCGTTAGAAAACACACCTGCATACTGGTGTCCAAGAGACACAATTATGGCTCCTGTAAGGGTAGCAAGATTAATCATGGCCTTTGGTTTGAATCTCTCTTTTGTATACCAAAGACAATCAGCAAGAACTAGCCTTCCTTCTGCATCGGTATTTAATACTTCTATCGTTTGCCCAGATAAAGATTTAACAATATCTCCTGGGCGCTGAGCTTTAGCTGAAGGCATATTTTCAACTAGCCCGATAACTCCAACAGCATTCACTTTTGCTTTACGTCCAGCTAATGCCCTCATGGTTCCTATCACTGCAGCTGAACCGGCCATATCAAACTTCATTTCTTCCATACCGCTGGAGGGTTTAATTGAAAGACCGCCAGAATCAAAGGTGACACCCTTCCCAACAAAGGCAATAGGCTTTGTTTTTGGATCTTCAGCACCATTCCAGGACATGACTACAACAAACGGATCAAAGTCACTGCCCTGTGCGACAGCCAATAAAGTTCGCATGCCAATCTTTTCTAGACGATTTTTATTTAAAATTTCGACTTTGATACCTAAACTTTCAAGCTCAAGTGCCTTATCAGCAAGAGTGCGTGGGTAGATAACGTTGCCAGGCTCACTAACTAAATTACGCGCTAAACAGACACCATCGCTAATTTGTTTAAGATCTAAAAAAACCTTTTTTGCCTTTAATTGATTTGGAGCACTTACGGATAAATTTTTGATTTTAATTTTTTTTGCCTGATTAATTTTAGTTTTATAATGAGTAAAATTATATCCACCCAATATTGCTCCGTATGCTACCCTTGCCGCTGCATCAGAAGAATCAACATTTGAGCCAACAATTTGATCAATTGAAATTGTGGCCTCAGAATCAGTAGAACCTATCCTTTTGACAAACGAGCCACCAAGAGATTCATAGGTTCTAAAATCAATATTTTTTGGATCCCCCAATCCGGCTAATAAAATTTTTGAATGACGGGTGCCTCGTACACCAACTAATTCTATGTACTGACCCTTATCTCCATTAAAGCTAGAGGATGCCTTTATTGCTCTATTCAGAGCCCCACCAGTCTTTTTATCAAGTTTATCGGCTGAAGGAGTAAGCTTGCCGTTAAGTAGGACACCGACAGCAACGGCTCCTGAGGCAGACCTGTTAGTGGGAATAAATTTAACTTTCATTGGTAACTTCCTATTTTATAGGCTTAAAATCTCATCTTAAGCCATGAATGCTTGTTCAAGCCAGATAAAGAATGATGATAATCTTGAGATATAATATATAATTTCATTTGATTCATCTCTCTTTTTACTAGAGTTAATGAGTCAGGTATAATAGTCAATATGCGTCGGCACATTACTCTTTATATCATAACACAGTTATTAGGACCCTTATCCTTCCTAACAGTTTCTTTAGCTGGTGTTGTTTGGCTTACCCAAAGCCTTACTTTTGTTGATATGATAATAAACAGGGGGCTTTCTGCTGGAAATTTCTTGCAAATGACCCTTCTACTAACTCCTGGTTTTCTTGGACAAATTCTCCCTATTTCTGTTTTCGTAGCAATTCTCCATGTCTACCATCGACTAACCTACGATAGTGAGGTGGTTGTAATGAAGGCTGCAGGATTAAGTCAGAGAACCCTAGCTGCTCCAGCGCTATTACTCTCAGGGGTAATAACTATAATTGGCTTTTCTATCTCGCTGTATTTTATGCCGTTAGGATTTAGCACATTTAAGGATATGCAATGGATTGTCCGCTCAAATCAAGCTTCATTTCTTTTACAAGATGGTGAATTTAATACACTAAAAGATGGAATTACTGCATATGTTAGAGAACGTAGAGCAGGTGGCGAATTGAGAGGTATACTTGTTCACGATGCCCGAGATTCTGCACGCCCAGTAACTGTGATGGCAGAAAGAGGCGTCATTCTAGCAGGTAATGAAGGTCCACGCTTTGTCCTTTTTGAAGGTAACCGCCAAGAAGTTGGGGTTGAAAGAGAAGAATTATCTTTATTATATTTTGAACGATACGCACTTAATTTGGGTGTATTTGGAGACCCACAGGAAAAAAGGTGGAGAGAGCCAGCCGAAAGATTTCTTCCTTCTCTATTATCTCCAAACATGGACGATGCAAATGATGCAAGCCATTTAAACGAATTAAAAGCTGAAGGACATAACCGTTTAGTTAGCCCGTTTTACAGTCTAGTTTTGGCTATAATTGCACTATGTGCAGTATTATCAGGTGAATTCAATCGCAGAGTTGAATGGGGAAGAATGGCAATTGCAGCAGGGGCTGCCGTTACATTTGAAGCTATAGGTTTTGGATTGGTTTCTGTTATTAGCCGCCACCCATCATTAACGCCCTTAATCTACATAAATATACTAATCTGGATCTCTATTGGCCTTTGGGCACTTAAGATCAGAAGTTGGTCACTAAAATCAATATTTTTAAGAAATAAAACAAAATCATTTAACACATGAAAATA
>CAZHAN010000071.1:0-6648 GCA_964530575.1 uncultured Rhizobiaceae bacterium
TATTTATTGCAGACCTATCACTTCAATCAGAAGTAAGAAGAGTTTCTAATGAAATAATCAATAAATACCCTTCAATTGATTTACTTATTAACAATGCAGGAACTGTAGAAAAAAAAAGAATTTTAACCGCAGAGGGCTTTGAAAAAACATTTGCTATAAATCATTTAGCACCATTTCTGCTGACAAATTTATTACAAAATCAGTTAAAGTATGAAAATTCAGCTAGGATAATTACCATTTCTTCTGGAGCACATCATATGGGGAAAATTGACTTTGAAAACTTACAGGGTGAAAAAGGATTTTCTCCATTCAGTGCATATTCACGTACAAAGTTGGCTAACATCCTATTCACAAGAGAACTATCTAAACTGCTAAATGGAACTAATTTACTCGCAAATTGTTTACATCCAGGAGTAGTTCATACAGGAATTTGGCAATTTTCCTCTTTTATGCGCTTCATATCTCCGATCTTAGGATCAATGATGCTTTCCCCTGAAAAAGGGGCAAAAACTGCTATTTGGGCAGCAACAAGCCAAGAGGCAGGAAATTATAACGGCACTTATTTTGAGAAATGTAAGCCAGCATCAATATCCTCAGACGCTGAGGATGCGCTTAAAGCATCTATCTTATGGGAAGAAAGTATAAAGATGACTAACTCTGAGTGGAAAACAGATATATAGCCTTCTATACTATTGTTTAAATTACTAACATCAGGAATTAATCATGTCAGAGACGAAGACTGCAAATAGATCCAACGGTAAATCAATAGAATTAATTGGCGATCTTCTAGCACATGCAAAAAAATTAGGTGCAACTGCCTCAGATGCGATAATTCTTGATGGTGTCTCACTTTCAGTTTCCCAAAGAATGGGGAAAAGGGAGGATTTAGAACGATCAGAAGGCCGTGAAATCGGGATAAGGATATTTTATGGAAAGAGGCAAGCAATAGTCTCAACTACAGAAACATCAAAAAAAGCTCTTGATGATTTATTAAACAGAGCCATCGATATGGCTAAAGCTGCCTCTGAAGATCCATACTGTGGCTTAGTTGAAAATAACTCTCTAGCTAGTAGTATTCCTAACTTAGATTTGCTTGATTCGAACGAACCATCAAGCGAAAGTCTTTATTCAGCCACTGCAGAAACCGAAGATGCTGCATTAGCAGTTAAAGGAGTAACAAACTCTAACAGTGCTGGAGCAAGCTGGTCTCGTAGCGAGAAAACTATTGCAACATCAGGAGGATTTATTGGCTCCTACTCATCATCTAGTAACAGCATCGTTGCATCAGTTATCGCTGGAAAAGGCTCCTCTATGGAGACGGACTACGCCTATTCGAGAGCAAGGCACAGAAAAGATTTATCTGTGGCAACTAAAATTGGCTCTGAGGCCGGTGAACGCTCAGTACTCAGACTGAATCCAACTAAAGTTAAATCGGGTCCTGCCCCAGTAGTGTTTGAACAAAGAGTCGCAAATTCAATGCTAAGGCATTTAGCACAATCTATATCAGGCAGTTCAATTGCACGCAAAACTAGTTTTCTTAGAAACCAGAAAGAAAAGTTAGTCTTCAACCAAGAGATTACAATTATTGATGACCCACATCGAAGCAGAGGTTTAATCTCACGACCATTTGATGATGAGGGTGCAAAGACAAAAAAAATGATTTTAGTAAAAGATGGAATACTTCAAAGCTGGATCTTATCAAGTGATTCAGCGCGTCAATTAGGCATGACCACAACAGGGCATGCGCAAAGAAGCATTTCTACTCCACCCGCAGCTTCGCCCAGTAACCTTTATATAAAATCAGGCTCTTTAACTCCAAATGAACTAATATCTGATATAAAAGAAGGGGTTTGGATTACTGAATTAATTGGATTTGGAGTTAATTTAGTTACCGGTGACTACAGTCGTGGTGCAGCAGGATTTCTAATTAGGAACGGGAAAGTTTCAGATCCTATTTCAGAGTTTACAATAGCCGGAAATCTTAAGGAAATGTTTAGAAATATGACAGTAGCCAATGATTTAATTTTTCAATTTGGCTCTGATTCCCCAACACTCAGAATAGATGGAATGTTTATTGCCGGAAAGTAAGCTTGAATTTTAGAAAAATACTTTTCTATTTTTTTTGAAAAATAATCTATAATTATTAAATATGAATAAAAATCCAGCTTCAAATAAATCATCCCAAGATATTAGCACTTGGTTGTTAGTCAAACGATTGCTTGATGAACACGTTAAAAATCATTGGCGAGTCATAGTATTTGCAATTATTTGTATGATTATTGTAGCGACAGCAACCGCATTAAACGCTTGGTTGATGCAGCCTGTTCTTGATGATGTATTTTTAAATAAAAACAAGAGTATGCTTGTGATTGTTCCAGTAGCAATATTTATTATTGCTCTAACAAACGGCTTTGCAAATTTTGGTCAACAATATCTAATGGGTATCACAGGCCAAAAAATTGTCGCGTCAATTCAAATTAATCTTTTCTCACATCTTATGAATGCTGACTTAGAATATTTTCACGGTGAAGCTTCCGGTCGTTTAATTTCGAATTTTCTTGAGGATGCAAATCTTCTTCGATTTGCTGTAGCACGAGCAATTACAGGCATTGCTAAAGATACACTTATGTTATTATTCCTAACTGGACTAATGTTCTATCAGAACTGGAGACTGGCGTTGATTGCAGCAGTTATATTTCCCATTGCCGCTATACCCATACGTACTTTAGGAAAAAGAATGCGGAAGGCTTCTCGAAGTATGCAAGAAAAAACAGGGAATTTTTCATCTATTTTATCTGAAACATTCTTAGGTGCTAGGCATGTGAAAGCATATGGTAGAGAAGATTATGAAATTAATCGTGCCAAAGTTGCTATCCGCTCACGGCTAGAATCATGGAATAAAATGGTTCACACGCGCGCTGCAGCTACACCATTAATGGAAGGACTTGGAGGAATAGCTGTTGCAGGAATTGTATTTTATGGCGGAATTGAAGTAATCGCTGGGAAAACCACACCAGGAACTTTCTTTTCATTTATAGCTGCAATGCTTTTTGCTTACCAACCAATGAAAAGCTTAGCTAATCTTAATTCTGTTTTGCAAGAGGGTCTTGCAGCGGCCCAGCGCATATTTGCTCTAATGGATATTCAACCAAAAATTGAAACTTCTATAGATGCTATCCCACTAGAAATAAAAAAGGGGGAAGTGCAATTTAATAATGTTTCTTTTGGATATGTTGTTGATCAAAATGCTATAAAGAATGTTAATTTTACCGCACACTCTGGAAAGAAGATTGCCTTTGTTGGGCCTTCTGGCTCTGGCAAATCAACACTTATAAATCTTATTCCTCGATTTTATGATCCTGATCAAGGTGAAATAATTATTGATGGACTTAATATTAAAGATGTAACTCCCGAATCTCTTCGTCAAAACATAGGCTTAGTCAGTCAGGAAGCAACCTTATTTAATGATACAATTAGTGCAAATATAGGTTATGGAAAAACCAATAGCAGTAAGGAGCAAATTATTTCAGCTGCTAAATCAGCTGCAGCTCATGATTTTATTTCTCAACTTCCTAACGGTTATAATACAATTGTGGGGGAAGGAGGGGTAAGACTCTCTGGAGGACAAAGACAGAGAATTTCAATAGCGAGATCGATGTTAAAAGATGCCCCAATTCTTCTTCTTGACGAAGCTACCTCCTCATTAGATACGGAATCAGAACGACAAGTCCAACTAGCCCTTGCTCGACTCATGCGCAACAGAACCACTATCATTGTAGCCCATCGACTCTCAACTGTAGCTGATGCCGATATAATTCATGTTTTAAATATAGGGAGTATTGTAGAGTCTGGTACACACGTAGAATTAATAGCAAGACAAGGATTATATGCGAGATTATATGCGGCTCAGGGAACTGAAAGTAGCACATATTCGGCGAGAGCTTGATAATTCGTGAAAATATTTCTTGAAAATATTATTGTTATCAGGCTTCTAAGCTTTTTTGCTGCGTTCTATATGTTTTTAGTTCGAACAACCACTAGCTGGAAAATAGAAGGAGCAGAAATCCCACAAGAATACTGGAAAAATGATAAACCTTTCATTCTTGCAGTATGGCATGGTCGCTTGTTGATGGTTGCACCTCATTGGCCAAAAGAAAAATTAATTTCAGCTCTAATTTCTAGCCATCGCGATGGAGAATTAATTACACGCACCATTTCTTGGTTTAAATTTGGATCAGTACGAGGGTCAAGCAATGATGGTGAAGGCATTCCCGCCTTAATTAAAGTTGTAAGAAATTTAAAGAATGGAACAAGTATCGTGTTTACGCCAGATGGACCTCGTGGCCCACGAATGCGAGCAGGCGAAGGAATAATATCTGCTGCCAAACTATCTGGAGTTCCAATTATTCCATTTTCAGTAAGCTCAAAAAAAAGAAAAGTAATGAATTCATGGGATCGTTTTGTTTTCCCGTTTCCATTTAGCCATGGATCCATTGTTTGGGGGAAACCCATTTCAATACCACGCAATGCAAGTGATGATGAGATTAAATCTGCGATTCTGAATGTAGAAAATACTTTAACAGAGGTTACCCAAATGTCAGATAAACTTACTGGACATGAACCAATCGCTCCTACAAAAAATATTAATATTTAAAATATGTTAGGAAATTAAACTGCTGCAGCCTAATTTTTGGAATCACTCTCCTAAAAAGAAGAGTCTTATTAAAAATTTTTTATTGCCATTTTCATGGATAGTGAATCAATGGCAACGATTTCGAATACAAAATACTACTCCAACAAAAATTGATATACCTGTTATTTGCATTGGAAATATTGTTGTTGGAGGGGCTGGAAAAACTCCAACTGCACTAGCAATAGCTGAAAAATTAATTAAACAAGGTCATAATCCACATTTTATATCAAGAGGATATGGTGGAAAAGTAAAAGGACCATTACAGGTAGATTTATCTGTGCACGATTCAAGATCAGTTGGCGATGAAGCATTACTTCTTGCGAAAAAATGTACAACATGGGTGTCCAAAAATCGAGTTTCAGCAGGTGTGCTTGCTATGAAAAATGGCGCAGATATATTAATATTAGATGATGGATTTCAAAACCCAAAACTATACAAAGATTTATCTATATTAGCTGTAGAAAATGAATTTGGACTGGGAAATGGTAGAATAATTCCTGCTGGACCTCTCAGAGAATCTCCCAAAGATGCATTAAAAAGAGCATCATTATTATTAAAAATATTTTCCTTTGGAAAATCTGATACTGAAATCAAATTATTTGAAAATTTATCTATCCCAACAATTAGAGCTAACGTAATTCCGAACATTGAAGATAGTCAGCAACTAAAGGGTCATGATATTCTTGCATTTTCTGGAATTGCCCGGCCTCAAAAATTTTTTTCAACCTTAGATACAATAGGGTGTAAAATAGCTGAATTTAAAAAATTTCCAGACCATTACCAATTTAAAGATAGTGAGATTTTATCACTTATTGATAAAGCAAAACTTCTTAATGCCAAGTTAGTTACCACGGAAAAGGATTTAGTACGAATTCCTAATCATCTAAGAGAAAAAATTAAAGTATTAAGGATAAGCATTTCATTTTCTAATAATAACCTATTAGATGATATTTTAATGAATCTTTTTTAAATGACTAATTTTTTAAAATGGCTTGAATCAATTATTTTTTCTTTAGTACTTTGGATACTAAGAATAGTACCTGTAAAAATATCCTCTAACTGTACAGGTTCTATTGCTGAAATTTTTGGTCCAATGACTAAAAGACATAAAATTGCAATGGAAAATATTGATATTGCTTTTCCTAAAATTTCTAAAACTGAAAAAGATACTATTATTAAAGGGATGTGGAATAATCTTGGGAGAACTATAGGTGAGCTAGCTCATTTAAACGACTTTGATTGTTATAATAATAATTTTGTAGAAATTATTGGAGTGGAATACTTAGATTATTTTCGTGATGATGGCATTGGTGGAATTGCATTTTCAGCTCACTTAGGTTGGTGGGATTTAACTGCACTAGCAATAAATCAACGTGGCTTAGATGCAGAAATGGTATTTAGAGCAGAGAATAATATCTATTTCAAAAATAAATCTCAAAAGGCTAGGTCTGTTGCAGGAAAATATTTAGAGAAGGGTTCTAAGACAGCAAAAAAAATGCTTAGAGGACTGAAGGAAGGAAAGCACTATGGAATGCTCCTTGACCAAAAAATGAATGATGGAATTTCTGTGCCCTTTTTTGGACGCCCAGCAATGACTGCGTCTGCTGCAGCTGAGTTTGCTATTCGAAACAAAATACCACTACTCCCTGTTAGGTGTGAAAGATTAGGGGGTGTAAAATTTAGAATTACTTTTTATCCCCCATTAGATATAGCAAGGACTGGCGAAAGAAAAAAGGATGTGTTTATTCTTACTAGAAAGATAAATATTATGCTTGAAAATTGGATCAGGGAGAGACCGGAACAATGGTTATGGATTCATAGGCGTTGGCCCAACAATTAATCAGCGTTAATAATGGGGGCAAGAAGTGCAGGATCAAGGCGAACATTAAACCAATTAACTCTCCAATCTAAATGTGGGCCTGTTGCTCTTCCAGTTGCACCTACTTCACCAATTT
>CAZHAN010000072.1:0-5975 GCA_964530575.1 uncultured Rhizobiaceae bacterium
AAGATTCAATTGGCCTATCTAATTGTTTTCCTACACGATCTTTCATTTCACGTGCAGCACGATTAGTAAATGTAACAGCTAATATTTCTTGAGGATTACAATTTCTATTGAATAGAAGGTGAGCAAGCCTTGTTGTTAGTACCTTTGTCTTACCGGTGCCTGCCCCTGCTAACACTAGAAGTGGACCCTCAGTAGATTTTACAGCCTTAAGTTGTTGTTCATTAAGAGAGGATAAGTATGTAGGGGTAGAGTTCTGTAGATCCAAGATATACTCATTTATAATAATTGTTGATCATCAAATATGAATTACATGTTAATTTTGGGGAATCTATCATAGTTTATTATGTATAATATTTTTTATGATATTAATCTTTATTAATTTCTAATATGTTTAACTTAGAATAGTTGTATTTATCTAGGAATTAGAACACAAAGGATATTAGATTGGAAATAATCAATTTTACCCCCTTTTCGGCTTTAGCTGGAGGAATATTTATTGGTTTTGCCGCTTCCATATTACTTATATTTAGTGGCCGTATAGCTGGTATTAGTGGAATATTGACCGGTTTAGTATCGCCTAAAAAAGGTGATTTTTCTTGGAGGGCTTGTTTTATCCTGAGCCTTCTGGCTAGCACTTTGGTTTATCAAAAAATTACAGGTATTGGACCGGAAACAATCACTTATGTTTCTACGTGGCCAATTTTATTGCTTGGTGGAATATTTGTTGGCATTGGGACTAGGGTGGGGGGAGGTTGTACCTCTGGTCACGGTATTTGTGGAATAGGACGACTGAATTTTCGCTCAATTATTGCTACAGTTGTATTTGTTATGACAGGCGCTATAGCTGTATATGTCATGCGTCATATTTTTGGGCAATAGAAGATGGCTAGAAATTTAATAGCTACAATATCCGGTTTGATTTTTGGTTTAGGCCTTTGTATTTCACAGATGGTTAACCCAAAAAAAGTGATAGATTTTCTCGATTTTATGGGCACGTGGGATCCGAGTTTAGCATTTGTAATGGGAGGCGGTGTTTTAGTTTATTTGGTAACTTGGAGATTTAAGAAAACTCGTTCTCGGCCCTTATTTGATAATAAATTTATAGTTCCATCAAGGACTTCAATTGACCCGCACCTTCTTGGTGGAGCAGCTTTATTTGGATTGGGATGGGGTATGGCAGGCTTATGTCCAGGACCTTCAATCGCTTCTCTCTCTTATTTAATCTCTGAGACCTTTATATTTGTTTCAGCAATGGTTTTAGGCATCTACTTCGGAGGATTTCTTCTTCCAAAGAAACAATAAATCTATAGTTATAAAATTATATTTTTTACTTGTGTTACTTAATTTATATTAATGGCCCAAGTTTTAGTTTTTTAATAGGATACTTGATGAAGAATCGAAATATTGAAGATATTATAATTCCTGAAAAGGTAACTGATGGAGCTGGCGTTTCTTTAAATCGAACACTTGGAACAAATCGTATTGAACATTTGGATCCATTCCTGCTTTTTGATGAGTTTAAAAATATAAATACTTCCCAATATATTTCCGGTTTTCCCGATCATCCTCATAGGGGGATTGAAACCATTACTTATATGCTTTCTGGATCAATGCACCATGGTGATAATATTGGGAATTCAGGCATTTTAGAAAAAGGTGACGTTCAGTGGATGACGGCAGGAAAAGGAATAATTCATTCAGAAATGCCTGAGCAAATAGACGGTCTATTATGGGGCCTTCAGCTTTGGGTCAATTTACCTTCAGACAAAAAAATGATTAAACCAAGTTACCAAGAGGTTAAAGGGTCTTCAATTCCGGAATTGGCTAAAGAAAATGGGATTATTGTTAAAATAATTGCTGGTGAGGTTGAGGGAGTAAGAGGGGCAATTGCACAAAATTATTCTCAAGTAAGTTATTTGGATATAGCTTTGCCAAATGGGACGATTTTTAAGCATACAATTTCTAAAGACCATTCAGTCTGTGCATTTGTTATAGATGGAACAGTAGAAATGGGATTTGGCTCAAAAATAAAAACCATTTTTCTTGGCCAACTTGGAGTCTTCGGCACCGGTGAGAATATTCAGCTATGTTCCGAGAAAGGATTTTCAAGAGGAATTTTGATCTCAGGAAAGCCACATAATGAACAAATTGTAAGGTATGGCCCATTTGTAATGAATACAAGGGAGCAAATTGCTGAAGCTATAGAGGATTATCGTACTGGTAATTTTTAATATAATTCTTGATTAATTGCTCCAATAATTAGCGGATCCAATCCTTGATTCTAGCTGTGACATAATATGGCCATATCTGCCACCATATCGCCGTAATTAACTGTCATTTTACAAAATGAATTAAAGATTATGGGAGTGTTTAATTAGTGAATCGGCCTTTTGTATTTGCAGTTCTTACCTTGCTGATCATTATTTCTGCTATTGTTTATATACCAAGTCTTATTGATGGTAATCGGTACCGTGATTTTCTTGCTTCACGTATGAGCGATGTTTTAAATATTCCTGTAAGAATTGAAGGTGCGGTTGATATTAGTTTATTTCCCTCTCAATCTTTGCTTATCAACAATATCACCATAGGAAATCCTGAACTTATTGAAGATATTTCAGCTACAATAGAAGTTCTACAAGTTGATTTAATTATTAGTTCATTATTGAAAGGTGAGTTTAAATTTAATAATCCAGTTTTAAAGAAATTTAATCTAAATATTGATGTATCAGAATTAGAGGAGAGAAAAGGGTATTGGATCCCAATAATTTCTCATCTTCATGACTTTATTAATGTAAATAAAGAGAATAATTTAATTGAATTTAATGAGGTTTCTATTCAACAAAGTAATATTTTCTATACAAATACTTATAATAATAGTAATAAAAAAATTTCGAATATTAATGTTGATATTTCAACAAAAAATTTAATAGGACCCTATAAATCCAGCGGGTTTTTTCAATTTGGGGAAATTCCGATAGAAATGGATGTTTCTGTTGGTAGTATAGGTAATTCTAGACCTGCAGGAATTAGAATTGATTTAAATATAAAAGATACAGATGAAGTTTTATTTTTCAGGGGGACGCACTCTACCATTGATAAAAATTGGGCACTAAAAGGAAGTTTAGAATTAGAGGGAAAAAATTTTTTTGGATTAATAAATAAAATATCTAATGAGTTTAATAAATCTTCTCCCATCATTCCTCAAATTGAATCAAAGTATCAATTAACTTCTTCTGTTTTTCATACTTCTAAACTAATTCAATTTTCTGATATTAATATTAAAACCAATCAAATAAATACCCTTGGATCATTTAAATACTTTATTGATGATGAAACGAATATTGAAACAGAGTTTACCTTCAACCAACTGAATTTAGATTCAGTTTTTCCAAATATTTTAGAGAACCAAAATTTTATTTTTTTAAAAAATAATTGGAAAATTATTTCAAAAAGATTGTTATTAAATAACACAGGTACAGTTAAACTTTTTGCAAATGGAGTATCATTTAAAGAAAGATTGCTTGGGTCTGCGGAAGTTGAGATAGAGATTGCTGATCAAATTTTTAACTTTACAAAATTTAATATTGGTTTACCAGGGATTTCAATAATTCAAGGTAATGGACAATTAGAAATAAATGATGAATTTCCTCAGTTTGATGGTCAAGTTTATGCGAGTTCTGAAAATACACGTGAATTATTTGAATGGATGGGTGCAGATCTTAATATTGTTCCTCAAGGAAGGCTCAATAATTTTGAATACAATGGGTTAATCCGTATCACCCCAAATGTTCTGCAAGTATATAATTTTAATTCTATTATTGATGCAACAACGATTAATGGATCTTTAGGTGTAGCTCTTCAACGAAGAGCTGCATTTAGTGCTGATATTAATGTCGACCGTTTGAATTTTGATTCCTATATATTATCAGATCAGTTGATAAATTATATAAATGATACTTCTATTTCAATTTTAGAATCTTTTGATACTAATATTAATTTTTCTATAAATGAACTCACATTATTTGGGCAAAATATTAATAATGTTAAAGTTGATCTTGGTCTTTTAAACGGAGTTTTAGCCGCTAGAGAGATTAGCATCCAAGATATAATAGGAACTCAAGCTACTTTTACAGGTATTGCGAGTGATTTTTCAAACAATATGACTGGAACTGGAATTGTTAATATATATTCTGATGATCCTACAAAATTATTCCAGTATAGCAACGTTAGCTTTATTGAATCCTCTGCAAATCTTGGAGCATTAATTTTTAATGCTAAATTGGATGGTAGCTTAAATGATCTTGATTTAGATGTAAGTGCAAAACTAGGAGATATGAAACTAAGATTATTGGGGGACGTGAATGATTTAAGCAGAAGTCCAACAGTAGATATTAATTTTAATACTAGCCATCCTAGTTTATCAAATTTTGTTTCTAACTTTAATGAGAATTTTAAAGATTCAGAAATAGAAATTGGGAAATTAAATATTGATGGATTTATTAACGGGGGTCTTGAAAAATTTTCATTAGATCTTTTTGGAGAAGTTGGTGGCTCAAATATAAAAGTTGTTGGAGAAGTTTCTAATGAAGGTAGTTATATTTACTCACTAAATCTCTCCATAAATGATGAAAACATTTATAGTAAATTTCCTAATCTTGATCCTTTAGTTTTTGAGAAAAATTCTTTTCAAGATTCCAGTTTTGATGCTTTCATCCAAGGAGATTTTGCTAAACTTTCAGTAAGTAAATTTGACTTACTTGTTGGACAATCTAAGATTTCAGGTAATTTTGATGTACTTTTTGACAAATCTCGTCCCCAGGTATTTATAGATATACTTGAGGCAGAAATAGATATTGATTCTTATTTCACAGATAAAACAATTTCTACTGACGAAACAGATTGGAGTCCTGAATGGCCAGGATCACTTATACAATATAATTTACTTGATTTGATTGACCTAAATCTTTCAGTTAATGCAAAAAAATTTACTGTATTTGATACAAGTATAGAAAACTCGAAATTTATTGCAGAAATAAAGGGTGGTGATTTAAGTGTGGGCCCTTTTACAGGTGAGTTATTTAAAGGGAAATTAAATGCTACTTTTTTTGCCAGTAGAGAAGAAATTCCTAAAATAAATCTTTTTTTATCCATTAAAGATGCTGATATTACTGATGCTCCAACAATTCCTTTTACTATTTCACCAACTACTGGTGCACTAGAATTAATACTAGATATTAATGCTGAAGGTGAAAGTATTCGAGAGTTAGTATCAAGTATTAATGGCGAATTAGACATAAAATTAGAAGAAGGAAATCTTGTTGGATTAAATTTATCTAATTTATTTCAAGATATTCTAGATTTAAAAAACATTACAGGTTTTTCAGAAGTTCTCGAACAATCTTTTGCTGATCATGAAACAAAATATTCAGAAATTCACTCAGTTTCATTAATTAATGATGGTGTTTTGAATTTAGATACATTCAATGCTGTGTTAAGTGGAGCATCGATTTTGGCCCAAGGTAATTTAGAAATTCCTAGGAAAAGATCAAATATAGATTTTTCAATAAGTCTAGTTGATGATTTGGAGCCACCGCCTTTCATGCTAAAGGTTTCTGGTCCCTGGAATATACCAAGAACAACCATAAGGGCCCGTGAATTGCAGTATTGGGTTACTGATAATTTAGGTTTGGCACTGGAGGATACAGACCAATTTTTTGGAAGAAGTATTGAAAATAAGATTTTAGATGAGGAAGTTATTAATAAGTCAGAAGAAAATATTTCATCAGGCTTGAATTTAGATCAGACAATTGGGGTGATTCTAGGTTTTGAAAATGATTGCCAAAATAAAGTTAATGATGAGGGTGGGTTTAATAATGAATGTGATACGTTGCCTGAGGATTCTTTGGAGCTAAATGATAGTCCAGATTCAGTTGATGAAATGCGTAATTTTTTGAATAACCTAAGTAGGGATCCGA
>CAZHAN010000072.1:5985-6567 GCA_964530575.1 uncultured Rhizobiaceae bacterium
GTTAATAGCTAATAATTTTTTTTAAAACATAGACTCTTAAGGCACTGGAAAGATTCCCTGATCTAGAATCATCAATCTGACTAATGATGTGATTGATACTTTTTTCTTCTTCTTTGGCAATATCTTTGAGTATATTCCAAAAGGCTGATTCTATAGAGATGCTAGTAGCATGGCCAGAAACTGAAACAGATCGCTTAATAATTGTATTGTCATAGACTGGTTGTGTATTAAGCTCTGACATTTTAACTAGGTTCAATCATTTTGTTAGGGTCTGTCCAATAATCAAAATCAACCTCAGAAACAGTTCCTAATTTAAGTGCGGACTCTTTTAGCGTAATCCCTTCATCGTGGGCTTTCTTCGCAATTTTAGCGGCATTGTCATATCCAATGTGAGGCGTTAGGGCTGTAACGAGCATTAGCGATTTCTTAGTTGAATTATTAATGTTAACTTCATTTGGTTCAATTCCATAAACACAATTATTGGCAAAACTCTTGATTGCATCAGACAATATCCGAATAGTTTGAATAAAATTATATATAATCATGGGTTTATAAACATTTAGTTGAAGATTTCCACTTGCT
>CAZHAN010000073.1:0-6519 GCA_964530575.1 uncultured Rhizobiaceae bacterium
AGTCAGCAACTAATAGCGTTTCTAAAGGTTTTATCGATTTTTTTAATGCTTTAGCCTCGGACATCATTCCTTCATCAATAGTCAAGCGTCCTGCAGTATCAAATAAAATGACATCCAAGTTTCTGAGCTTTGCTGAATCCATTGCCCTTCGTGCAATATCAACTGGGATTTGACCTTCGACAATTGGGAGTGTGCTAATTCCATTTTGCTCTCCAAGTATTTGTAATTGTTGTTGGGCAGCAGGGCGATAAATATCTAAAGATGCCATTAATACTTTTTTCTTTTGTTTTGTTGAAAGAAGAGAGGCAATTTTTGCTGTAGTTGTTGTTTTTCCTGATCCCTGTAGTCCAATAAGTAATAATGGAACCGGGGGAACAGCAGATAAATCAATACCTGTTGATTCGTTTCCAAGCAGATCAATAAGGTGGTCGTGAACGATTTTAATAACCACCTGAACTGGCGTAACTGATTTTAATACCTCTTCGCCTAAAGCAGATTCACTAACTGTGCTAATTAGGTCTTTGACAACTGGTAGGGCAACGTCAGCCTCAAGTAAGGCAATCCTTACTTCACGAAGGGCTTCGTTTAAGTCCTTTTCTGTTATGGCTCCATGTCTACGGAGGCCATCAAATACTTTTCCAAGCTTGGTCGAAAGATTATCAAACAATATTTACCGCTCAAACGATTATGCGCCAGTGCGCGAAACCTCGCGGACTGGCGGGTCCCAAAATGGGATGATTAGGTTAAGAACTCGAAAATTGGCTGGAATTTAGGGCTACATGAAGATTTCGTCAAGTTTGTATGGTTATGCTTCTAGACCCTGAGCTACTCGACTATTATAAACCACCTATGATTAATGATCGTAAATTTCTGAAGATGCAGGGCCTTGGGAATGATTTTGTTGTTCTTGATGCACGAAAAGATTCGTTTGATATTGAAATAGTTGAAATTCAAGCAATCTCAGATAGAAATATTGGAATTGGGTGTGACCAAATTCTAGTGCTTAAAAATTCTGAACGTGCAGATGTCTTTATGCAAATCTACAATAGTGATGGCACTGAATCAGGGGCCTGTGGAAATGGCGCTCGTTGTGTTGCTCAGCACATGATGAAGGAGTTGGGCCGGGATAATATAACGATAGAAACACAGGCTGGAGTTTTGGAATCTTTTGACGGAGGTGAGGGAATGCTAACCGTTGATATGGGTTTAGCTAGAACAGAATGGCAAGAAATCCCTCTTTCTGAAGAAAGAGATACTTTACATTTAGATATAGAGATTGCAGATGAATCAGATCCGGAAGGCGACCCTCTTCTTTGGGATCCAGCAGCAGTTAATGTTGGCAATCCACATTTAGTTTTTTTGGTAAAAAATCCTGACGTAGTGGACTTGAAAAAAATAGGACCTTTGCTAGAACATTCAAAACTATTTCCCGAGGGTGTAAATGTCAGTCTTGCTAAGGTTACGGGTGATGACACAATTAAGCTCAGAGTGTGGGAGCGTGGCGCAGGCGAGACGCTAGCGTGTGGCAGTGCTGCATGTGCTGCGTTAGTTATTAGTGCTCGAATAGGAGCTACTGGTCGATCAGCTGTAGTGGACCTTCCAGGAGGCCCAGTTGGTGTGAATTGGAGGGATGATGGCCATGTATTGTTATCTGGATCAGCTCACACTGTTTACGAAGGTACGCTGGATATGAAATCCATATTGTTAGGTTTTATGGAGAAACTTGCTTCAAAAGGAGAGGGAAATTAGTAAAAGTCCTGAAGTTGTCACCTTTGGCTGCCGTCTAAATGCTTATGAAAGCGGTGCTATAAGAAAAGCTGCAATTCAATCAGGCATTTCAAATACTTTTATAATCAATACTTGTGCAGTAACCGAAGAGGCTGAAAGACAGGCTAGGCAAAAGATTCGTCGCATAAGGAGAGAAAATCCAGATTGTCAAATTATTGTTACAGGGTGTGCTGCACAGATTAATCCAGATCAATTTGGAAGTATGGTTGAAGTTGACAAAGTTCTTGGAAATTCAGAAAAGCTTCGTCCAGAATCCTTTGCTTCAAATCAAGAAAGAGTCCAGGTAGCTGGTTTTACTGATTTAGCTGATCATTTGCCTGAACCTAAGATTAAAGATGGACATTCGCGGGCTTATGTTCAGGTTCAAAACGGCTGTGATCATAGGTGTACCTTTTGCATTATCCCTTTTGGTCGGGGACCTTCAAAAAGCCTAACAATAAATGATGTTATATTACAAACAAGAAGCTTAATTAATGACGGAGCTGAGGAAATAGTTTTAACAGGGGTAGATATTACTTCATGGAAAGGGACAAATGAAGATTCCTCTCTAGGAAATCTAGTTAGTGAATTACTTTTTTCTGTTCCGTCACTTAAGAGATTACGCTTAACTTCTCTTGATGTTTCTGAAATTGATGACATCTTATTAGAGTTGATAATTTCAAATGAAAAATTACTCCCACACATTCATCTTAGTTTACAATCTGGTGACAATTTAATTCTGAAGCGAATGAAGAGAAGACATTCACGTGAAGAGGCAGAAGACTTTATAAAATATGTTCAGTTGGCTAGGCCTGACGTTTCGTTTGGAGCAGATTTAATCACTGGGTTTCCTACTGAAACCGAAGAGGCTTTCCAAAATACTATGAATATGGTTGAGGCTTGTGGAATTTCTTTTTTGCATGTCTTCCCATTCTCATTAAGGGAAGGAACTCCTGCTGCTCTAATGCCACAAGTTCCAATAAATACCCGTAGGAAGAGGGCCTCTAGATTACGCTCACTGGGGCAACAAATGCATAAAAGGCTAATTGATTTTAAAGTTGGTAAAAATTCATATGCCTTAATTGAAAAAACAGAAAAAAATCAGTCCTTTGGACGTTGTGATGATTATTGTCCTGTGAGGATTGATTCCGAAATTCATCCTGGAGAGGTTGTTCCTGTGGTATTTACCGGGAGTGATAATGGAAAATTATTGGCAAATTTAAATTATGAGTAACTCAAATTCTGATAAAGGGTTATGGGATCGTTTAAATATAGGCTTAAAACGTTCAGCTAGTGTGCTTGGAAAGAATCTTAAACCACTACTTTTAAATCGTAATAATTCATTAATTGAGTTTAATGAGATTCAAGAGTTATTAATTTCAGCTGATCTAGGTGTTAAAGCTTCTGAAATTATTTCTAATAGAATTATTGAGAGAAATAAAAATAATGCGAAATTAAATGAATTATTGGCTACTGAAATAGAAAATATTCTTTCCCCACTTCAATCAAATATTGAATGGACTTCTGCCGATCCGTTTATCCTTCTTGTTGTAGGGGCAAACGGAACTGGAAAAACTACGACAATTGGAAAGATAGCTTGTAAGCTTAAAAGTGAGGGACGCTCAGTTCTTCTTGTCGGTTGTGATACTTTTCGTGCAGCTGCTGTAGATCAGCTTGCAGTATGGGGAGAGCGCGCAGGGGTAGAAGTCAAATCTAGTAAGCCAGGGATGGATCCAGCTGGCTTATCTTTTGATGCTATTGATGATGCTCAAAAGAGAGGCCTAAATACGGTAATAATTGATACTGCTGGACGTCTTCATAATAAAGAAACGCTTATGGCGGAGTTAGACAAAATTATTAGAGCAGTCAAAAAGAGGATTTCGACAGCACCTCATGGAGTTTTGTTAGTGCTTGATGCTACAACTGGTCAAAATGCAAGCTCACAAGTTGCAGTATTTAATGAAGTTTGTAATTTAACGGGAATAGTTATGACAAAATTAGATGGGACTGCAAAGGGGGGAATGTTAGTATCTTTGGCTCTCGAGCAGAATGTACCAATTACCTATATTGGCATTGGAGAAGAAATAGATGATCTACAACCATTTAATGCAACGACCTTTTCAAAGGCGCTAGTGGGCTTAGATCTTTAATAAAATAAACCTTCAATAATTGGAAATTATATTATGCCATCATTAAATACAAAAACAATTAACCCATTAATTAAGTTATTAATTGAGGCCGGGCCAATAATTGTTTTCTTTGGCGCCTATATGAGGTCGAGTGATATTATTTTTGCAACAAAAATTTATATAGCTATTTTTTTTGTTTCTGTTTCTGTTTCGTTTATTTTAGAACGCAAGATTCCTGTTATGCCTTTGATTACAGCTATTGTTGTAATTATCTTTGGAGGGCTTACAATATATTTAAATGATGAGTTATTTATTAAATTAAAGCCAACTGTAGTTAATTTAATTTTTGCTTTTATCATTTTTACTGGCCTGATGTTGAAACGAAATTTTATCAAAATTATATTTCGTTCAATAATGGATCTTAATGATGAAGGCTGGAGTCATTTAGCTAAGCGGTGGGGGTTGTTTTTTATACTACTCGCGGTTCTAAATGAAGTTGTTTGGAGAAACTTCTCAACTGATACTTGGGTAGCCTTTAAGTTATTTGGGATATTGCCACTTACATTAATATTCAGCATATCCCAGGCACCATTGATTATGCGACATAGTCAAAACAGTGAACTCAATAATTGAATATTTAACAAAATTTATTCATTCTTGATTGAGTTTATTAATCATGTCTTTAAGCTGAACATAAGCCTCACCACTCGGATCAAGAAGTAAAAGAAGTTTTGCCCAGTAAAATTTAGCCTGGTCATAATCCTTTTTGATTTCGGCAATAACTCCAGAATAATATAATCCTTCCATACTATCAGGCTTTAACTCAAGTAATTTTATAATATTTTGATTTGCCTTATCTAGAAGATCTGTGTCTTGGTAGTTGTTTATTATTACAACAGCCTCTTGAAGAAGAATATCAGGATCATCTGGAAGCAATAATTTAGCACGCCTTATGGCACTAAGTGCTTCTTCATTTTGACCAAGAACTTGATAGGATTGTGATAGTCTAAGCCAGCCATTAGGATCATCTGGGCTTTCTTCTAATCTTTCAGCAAGCTGATTAACCATGCCCATAATTAATTCCATTTGTTCATCTGGGGCTAAGCCAGCAATTCCCTCTGCTGGATCATTCATGATTGAAGGAATTCGAGAATCAACATTTATGTTAAGTTCCTCAGCAGCCATTTCGATTTGATTTCTAAGCGCTCCTATCCATGGTGCATCTTGAGGTGTGTCATTTGCTAAATCTATCCATACTTCAAGCGCATCATTAAGTTGACCATTTTCAGCAAGAAAAATTCCATTATAAAAGCGAGCTGCGGGATTAAGAGGGTCTAGTTCCAAAGCTGAATTAAGTGCTCTTTGTGCTGCCGAGTTAATTGTTCCACCGGATTGGTTAAGAAGGGCTTCAAAAAGTTCCATCTGAAGATCTGCAGTATTATTACCCAGATCAACTGCTTTTTTTAGGGCTTCTATAGATTCTTCAAAGCGACCAGCTACCAGATAACTTCGTCCAAGCATAATCCAAGATCTTGGATCATCTGGGTTGTTCTTAACTTCTTCAAGGTTTTCGGCAATAAGATTCAAAATTTGTTTAGAATCTATTGGGTTCACCAAATCAACCCTTGTAGATAGGGGCTGGTCTGGGGCCTCAGGAGATCCTTGTAAGAAATAGAGACCTACCGAAATTAAAGGGACTAGAACAATTAATATTAGTGCTGTTCGCCATTGTATTAGTCGTTCTGGGCTTTTGTACTTAGTTTTTGAAAGTCCTAGAAGCCTTCTGTCAATTTCTAGGCGAGCAGCTTGTTCCTGCTCATCAGTCAAAAGTCCATTTTTTTTATCTTCCTCCAGTTCTGATAGTTGGTCTTGATAAACTTGAAGATCATATTGCTCTCGCGTTTTGATAGGCCTAGCTTTGCGGATCAAGGGAACAGCAATTGCAAAAGTAACGATTGTTGATAAAGAGATGAAGATTATCCAAACCATATTAATTTTTTCCAAGTAAGTTTTCTACTTGTTTACGCTCTTCATCAGACAGAGGAGTGGGAGATACATTTTTCTGATTTCGAAAAAAATTGATGAGCATGAAAGAGGCAATTATTAATATTATTAGTGGACCAAACCAGAGAAATATTGTTTCCATTTTTAATGGTGGGTTAAGTAAAACCCAATTGCCATACCTATCAACTACATATTGAGTGATTTCTTTGTCAGTTTTCCCTTTTAATATTTGCTCACGAACAATTATCCGAATATCTTTTGCAAGGCCTGCATTGGATTCATGAATGGATTGATTTTGGCATACTAGACACCGAAGTTTTTTGTGAAGATCTATTGCTCGGGATTCAAGCTTAGGGTCTTCAAAAGGAGTATCCGCTATACTTTGGGCACGAATTGAGCTTGGATCAAAAAACAAAAGAAATAAGGCTGAAATAACTAATAATTTTCTCACCGGCCTTTGAGCTCCATAATCTTTGGCAATATTTCATTCTCTAGAACAAATCTATCGATAGGGCCTACATGCTTAAATTGAATCTTTCCATCTTTATCAACAATAAAAGTTTCAGGAACTCCATAAACACCCCATTCAACTGATACTCTTCCATTTAAATCTGCTCCG
>CAZHAN010000074.1:0-6480 GCA_964530575.1 uncultured Rhizobiaceae bacterium
TTTATGCCTCTCCAAAATTGTTATTATTAAGAACATCCACTAGTTGATCCGCAAGTATCACATTTCATGCATGTTCCATTCCTGACTAATGTAAAGTTACCACAGTCACCACATGCATCCCCTTCGTATCCTTTTATTTTTGCCTCATGCCTCAACATAGTTTCACCATTGCTACTCTCGTTAGAGTGTTTTGCAATTGTGTTGGTAATAATTGGTGGGGGAGTGGTTGGTGTTTGATTATAGTTAATATTATCACCAACTACGCTTGCCTGTGTTTGGTTTGAAGATGTGCCCGTTCTAGTGATTTCAATGTTAGGATTATCATTACCTCCATGTATCACTTGGAAATTTCCTCTTACAAATCCTGAGCTTGCAATGTCAGCTACACGGGGAACTTGTCCTGCAACTGCTGCTTCAAGTTCAGATTCACCCTCTCCCATTGCATCCGGTCTCAATTCGTCTGGGACTACATGAGCTAGGTCAGTGCGACCAAGATAAGATACAGCTAGCTCTCTAAATAGATAGTCAACAACAGAGGTTGCCATTTTTATTGCATCATTACCTTCAACAGAACCAGATGGCTCAAATCTAGTGAAGGTAAAGGCCTCCACAAATTCTTCGAGAGGGACTCCGTATTGCAAAGCAATGGATATTGCAATTGCAAAGTTATTCATTAAAGATCTAAAGGCAGCGCCTTCTTTATGCATATCTATGAAAATTTCACCTAGCGTTCCGTCCTCATGTTCTCCAGTTCTTAAATATACTTTGTGGCCACCGACTGTTGCTTTTTGAGTGTAACCTTTTCGTCTTTGAGGAAGTCTTCTGCGTTCTGCAACATATTTTACAAGTGCTTCAGCAAGTTCGGCAGGTTCTTTAGGCAGATATGTATGTTCTTGAATTTCATCCTCTTCATCTTCTTTAAGTTCTTCTTGAAAAGAGGCTGCCAATGGTTGGGAAAGTTTTGAACCATCGCGATACAAAGCATTTGCTTTAAGTGCTAACTTCCAGGACAAAAGGTAAGCTTCAGAGCAGTCATTAATACTAGCGGATGCAGGCATATTTATTGTCTTTGATATTGCTCCTGAAATGAATGGTTGAGCTGACGCCATAGCAAGGATATGACTTTTCCATGACAGAGACCTAGTTCCATTCTTGCCACACGGAGTTGCACAATCAAATACATTAAGGTGTTCTTCTTTGAGGCCGGGCGCTCCCTCCAAGGTCATTTCACCGCAACAATATGCGTTTGCTGCTTCTATTTCATCCTGACTAAAACCAAGTTCCGTAAGCATACTAAAAGATGGATCATTTAGATCAGATATATTGAATCCAAGTGAATGAGAACAAAATTCTTCACCTAAAGTCCATTTATTAAACACAAATCTAATATCAAATGCATTTTTCAGTGCTTTTTCTAAAGCATCGATGGATTTACTTGTAAATCCAAGACCAGCTAAGCTTTCATGATTTATTGAAGGGGCATTTTTCAGTGTACCATTTCCGGCGGCGTAAGATGTTATTAGAGAGGATTCGCTCTCCGAATACCCAAGCGTTTTAAGGGCAAGAGGTACGCATCGGTTGATCATTCGGAAGTAACCTCCGCCGGCCAGTTTTTTAAATTTAACAAGTGCAAAATCAGGCTCAATGCCTGTGGTGTCACAGTCCATAACCAAACCAATAGTGCCCGTTGGGGCTATACAAGTAGTTTGGGCATTGCGGAAGCCAAACTTTTCACCTTTTGAAATAGCATCAATCCAAGACTCTCGAGCTGCTTTAACTAAAGATGTGTCTTGGCAATTTTTTGAATCTAGCGAGACCGGTTCAATATTAATTTTTTCATATGGAGTGGCAATTGCACCTGCCGCACGTGCATGGTTTCTTATTACTTTGAGCATACTTTCTTTGTTTGATTCATACTCGGAAAATGGACCAAGTTCTGAGGCTATTTCAGCAGAGGTGGAGTAAGATATTCCTGTCATGAGAGCGCTGATTGATCCAGTGATTGCTCTGGCCTCAATTGAATCGTAAGGAATCCCTGACGACATTAAGAACCCGCCAAGGTTGGCGTAGCCAAGGCCTAGTGTTCGGTATTTATAAGAAAGATCAGCTATTTGGCGAGACGGAAATTGAGCCATAAGCACTGAAATTTCGAGCACCATTGTCCATAGACGTACAGAGTGAGTGAATGATTGGATACTAATGTTTCCATCATCTGAACGGAATGCCATTAGATTTAGTGAGGCAAGGTTGCATGCTGTATCATCAAGAAACATATACTCTGAACATGGATTTGAAGCCCTTATTTCTCCTCCGGATGGACAGGTATGCCAATCGTTGATGGTTGTATGAAATTGTAAGCCAGGATCAGCACATTGCCATGCAGCGCTAGAGATTTGGTCCCAAAGCTGTTGCGCTTTAATGGTTTTATGAATACTTCCGTCTCGTCGTCGGATGAGGTTCCAATCTGCATCTGCATCAACTGCATTCAGGAAATCATCGGTGACGCGGATACTGTTATTGGCATTTTGGCCAGAAACAGTGTAGTAGGCTTCACCATCCCAGTCAGTGGTGTATATCCTAAAGTCTATTTCACGTACGCCTTGTCGTGCAAAATCAATCGCTCGAGCTACATAATTTCCAGGAACATGCGCTTTGTTAGCTGCTCGCATTGCTTTTTTTAATTCTGGATTGTCAGAGGGTGTAAAGCGTCCATCTCCCTCCATTGCATGGCATGCTTTAAGGACTAGATTTAAATATTTCTGGTTAATTTTGGAGCCTGTTACAAGGTTTGCTACCTTTTGTTCTTCTATCACTTTCCAATCTATAAAGGCTTCTACGTCGGGGTGATCAGCATCGACAACTACCATTTTTGCTGCTCTTCGGGTTGTTCCGCCCGATTTGATGGCTCCAGCTGATCTATCTCCGATGCGCAAAAAACTCATTAGACCTGATGACTTTCCTCCACCAGAAAGAGGTTCACTTTCACCTCTTAGAGTAGAAAAATTGCTTCCTGTTCCTGACCCATATTTAAACAACCTTGCCTCACGGAGCCACAGATCCATGATTCCTCCGTCTTCAACAAGATTGTCAGAAATTCCTTGTATAAAGCATGCATGAGGTTGAGGATGTTCGTATGCATTGCTGGCCTTGGTCATCTCACCATTATTAAAGTCGACAAACCAATGCCCTTGAGCAGGGCCGTCAATTCCATATGCCCAGTGAATTCCTGTGTTGAACCATTGAGGGGAATTTGGTGCAGCCATTTGACTTGCAAGCATATAGCGAAGTTCATCAAAAAATGCGCTTGCATCTTCTTCAGAGCTAAAATATCCGCCTTTCCAACCCCAATAAGTCCAAGTTCCTGCAAGTCGATCAAAGACCTGCCTAGAATCAGTTTCACCTACATCTCTTTCTTTCTCTGTTAACTTTTCCAATTTTTTTTCATCAGCAACAGAGCGCCAAAGCCACGATGGAACATTGTTTTCTTCGAGTTTTTTTAGATAAGCTGGTACACCGGCGCGACGGAAATATTTTTGGGCAATTATATCACCTGCTACTTGTGACCATGATTCTGGGACTTTGAAGTTATTTAATTGAAAGACTATAGAGCCATCAGGATTGCGAATCTCGCTTTTTGCTGAACGGAACGGAATGTTTTCGTAAGGACTTTTGCCAGCTTTTGTGAATTTACGTTTGATGCGCATTTTACCCTGCCTTATGTATATTGCCCTTTTTCGGCGTTTAAATCTTACCCTGAACCCCATATATTGCGTCTTAAACGCTCCGGGGCCCCATATTTAGTCATTTGATGAATTCCAGGTCAACTATATTTTGTGTTTTTTTGTAAAAAATACCCAAAATCTATAATTTGGAATATTATGGATTAAACTAAAATTTGATTGTATTTATAATTATAAGTAGAAATGCTCAGTTTGTCTGATAAAGAGAAAAATGAAAATTATTATCAATCTAATCTCCAGAATATTCAGTTGGTGGCTGAATCCACCTTTAGGCACGTCTTTGTTTACATTATTAAAAGGCCATTTAGTTGGGACTGATAGCTATGGAAATCGTTATTATCAGGAACGTAACAAATCCTCTGCTGTTTCCAGAAGGTGGGTTCTCTATAACGGTGAGGTTGAAGCGTCAAAGGTGCCTTCAGAATGGCATGCCTGGCTTCATCGTACAGTGAATGAAGTGCCAGATATAAATAAAAAAGGTTATCATTGGGAAAAGCCTCACATTCCAAACCTTACAGGCACAGTTGGTGCATATAGGCCCCCTGGTAGTTTATTGATTAAAGGCAAGAGGCCTCCTGCTACAGGTGACTACGAGCCTTGGAATCCTAGTTAAATGAAACACAACCCATTAGAGATGATGTTGGGCGCTGGCGTAATAGTTGCTGCATTATTTTTTTCTATTTTAGTCTTTAATATATCAGACGGAAGGTCTGTTGAGGGGTATGAGTTGATAGCCCGCTTTGATAGTGTTGATGGGCTAAGTGAAGGATCAGATGTTCGTCTAGCAGGCATTAAGGTTGGTAAAGTTGTGAGTCAAAGTCTTGATTCAGAGACCTACTTAGCGATAATTAAAATAGTGATAGATGAACAAATTAAAGTTCCAAAAGATTCCGTTATACAGGTAGTGAGCGAAAGTCTTCTTGGTGGGAGGTATATATCTATTATTCCAGGTGCAGATGAATCTATACTTATGCCCGGAGAGGAGATTCGGTACACACAGTCTGCAGTGAATATTGAGACTCTTATTACCAGATTTGCTGGTGGATCTGACTAAGAAGTTTTTTTGATGGAAAATATATTGCGGTCTTTAGCAATTGTTTCTGTTTTTTTTATTCAGTGTATTTCAATAAATGTGCTTGCAGAAACAAATATTGCTATATTGCAGGGCTTGGATAAGGTTACTGCGCGTATTTCAAAAATTGATGCAGTTATAAATCAGCCGATTAGATTTGGAACTCTTTTGTTGACAGTTAGAGCTTGTCAGAAGGCTCCTCCAGAAGAAACACCAGAGGTGTCAATCTTTGTTGAGGTCTCAGATATAAAACAAGGAGTTTCACCAGTAGTAATTTTTACTGGGTGGATGTTTGCGTCGAGTCCAGCACTATCTGCACTGGAGCATCCCGTTTATGATGTATGGGCATTTGATTGTGCAATATCTAATACATCTACTGGCGGTGTATCTGCTGCAAGACCATAGAAGTTAACCGAACCATTTATTGCAAATTCTAGTCTTTTTATATATTCAGCGCGGTCTATTTCAGAAGCTCCAAAGCCCTCGAGGTGGTTAGTGATAAATTGAGTGTCAAGCAAATTGAATCCACCATATTGCATTCTAGCTATCAAATAAACTAGAGCTATTTTGCTCGCATCTCTTTTCACAGAGAACATGCTTTCACCAAAGAATGCTGCACCTAATGAAATTCCATAAAGACCACCAACTAATTCATTATTTTCCCAGCATTCGACGCTGTGGGCATATCCGTCATTAAAAAGATCAATATACATTTCAATAATTGTATCATTTATCCACGTCTCGGTCCGACCTGGATTTTTTTTTGCACATTCCTTAATGACTTTCTCAAAAGAAGTATCAACTAAAATTTTGTAAGGATTATTTCTAATTGTTTTTTTAAGACGCCTAGGAATATGAAATGAATCTAGGGGTATAATGCCTCTTTTATTAGGACTAAACCACTTAATATTATCAGATGATCTACTGTCTGACATTGGGAAGATGCCTTTAGCGTATGCTTTTAGAAGCAAGTCAGAGGCTTTTGAAACCATTATTTAGGTCCAATTATTGAGAGATCTCTCCAGCCAATGGACATCGAAGTTTCCATCAATAAATTCCTGATCTGATATAATTTTATTATGAAGATCAATCGTGGTATCTATACCTCCAATTACATATTCCTTTAGAGACCTTCTTAGTCTCGATATGCATTCATTACGATTTGTTCCATGAACAATTAATTTTGAAATTAGGCTGTCATAAAAAGATGGAATTTTATATCCAGAATATAACCCAGAATCTACTCTAACTCCTAAGCCTCCAGGTGGGTGATAATTTGATATTAGTCCAGGAGAAGGTACAAAAGTCTTAGGGTGTTCAGCATTTAATCTACATTCTATTGAATGACCGTTAAATTTAATGTCACGTTGCGTAAAATTTATTTGCTTGCCTGCGGCAATACGAATTTGTTCTTGAACAATATCTATCCCCGTTATTGCCTCCGTAACTGGGTGCTCCACCTGTAATCTGGTATTCATTTCAATAAAATAGAAGGCTCCATCTTCATAAAGAAATTCGATAGTTCCCGCACCCAAGTAGCCAAATTTTGTAATAGCTTCAACTACGAGACTCCCTATTCTCTCTCGCTCTTCTGACTTTAGGGCGGGGGAAGGGGCTTCTTCAATAATTTTTTGATGTCTTCTTTGCATGCTGCAATCTCTAGTTCCT
>CAZHAN010000075.1:0-3445 GCA_964530575.1 uncultured Rhizobiaceae bacterium
TGATGCTAATCTAATTCTTTGAGCTTCACCGCCAGATAAAGTTGCTGATTTTCGATCTAAGGATAGATAGCTAAGGCCAACTTTAGTTAAAAAATTTAATCTATCATTTACTTCTTTAACTATCCTCTCAGATATTTCTTTTTGTTTACTACTGATGTTATTTGGAAAATGTTTAAACCATTCAGTTAATTTTTCAATTGACATTTCTGATACTTGAGAAATATCCAGGTCAACAATTTTGACTGCCAGAGATTCTGGTTTTAATCTTTTACCACTACAATCATTACAGATTATATTACTCTGAAATTTTTTAAATTCTTCACGCCTCCATATCGACTCAGTTTTACGAAACCTTCTTTCTAAATTTGGTATAACACCTTCAAATGGTTTTTTTACAGTATAATCATACCCATCATATTTATAGTTGATTTTTACTATATCTTTTGTTCCAAAAAGAATTAAATCTTGTATTTTTTCGTTCAATTCTTTCCAAGGTTTGTTTTTGCTAATATTTAAAGATTTCGCAATTCCATCTATCGTTTGTTGATATAACTTTGAAGATGATTTGGCCCATGGGGCAATAGCATTTTCATTTAAGCTTAAATTTTGGTCTGGAATTACCAGGTCTTTATCGAAAGATTGTTTATAGCCTAGTCCATCACATGCTGGGCAAGCTCCATATGGGTTGTTAAAAGAAAAAAGCCTCGGTTCAATCTCCTCAATAACAAAACCTGACACTGAGCATGCATGTTTAGCCGAAAATATGTGGGTTTCGTTAGAATCCAGATCATCAACAAAAACTATTCCATCGCCAACCTCAAGGGCAGTTTCAAAACTATCTGCAATCCTGTTATCGTCTATCATCTTAGATAATCGTGTATCTCTCTTTTTTCTGTTTTTGTTAGATATAATTCGATCAATCACTACCTCTATATCATGTTTCTTTTTCTTATCTATTTGAGGTAAATCATCAATTTCATAGACAACGCCATCAACCCTTAGTCGCTGGTAACCTTTTTTAAGTAGAGTTTGTATTTCTTTTTTAAACTCTCCTTTACGGCCCCTTACTATTGGTGAAAGAATCAATAATTTATGATTCAGAGGTAATTGATAGACCTTATCAACCATTTCAGTAACTGTTTGGCTTGAAATCGGTAGTCCTGTTGCTGGTGAATAAGGAATTCCTATTCTAGCAAAAAGGAGTCTTAGATAATCGTATATCTCTGTGACTGTTCCGACTGTCGATCTTGGGTTTTTGGATGTTGTTTTTTGCTCTATAGCAATTGCTGGCGACAAGCCTTCAATGGAGTCGATTTGAGGTTTTTCCATTAATTCTAAGAATTGTCTTGCATATGCCGAAAGACTTTCAACATATCTTCTTTGCCCTTCAGCATAGATTGTATCAAATGCTAGAGTGGATTTTCCAGATCCAGAAAGACCAGTAATTACTATCAGCTTGTCTCTTGGTATAGAAAGCTGAAGATTCCTTAAATTATGTTCTCTTGCGCCGCGGATCTCAATAAATTTCATAGTAGAATCAATCTTCAAGGCTTAAAAATGGTGAATTATTTAATAGCTCAATTGCTTATTTTTAGTAAGTTGGCGTAGTCTAGTAAATTAAGTTCTTATTTAAACAAATTAAACATTATACTCGAGGAATTTATGGCTGGCAGTGTTAACAAAGTTACTCTTATTGGAAATTTGGGGGCAGATCCAGAAATACGATACACCCAAGAGGGCGCTGGGATTGCTAATCTGAGACTAGCTACAAATGAGACGTGGCGTGATAAATCTACTGGAGAGCGACGAGAGCGCGTTGAATGGCATAGGGTAACTATATACAACGAGCATTTAGTAAAAATTTCAGAACAATATTTAAAAAAAGGCTCAAAAATCTATGTTGAAGGTCAACTTCAGACTAGAAAATGGCAAGACCAGTCTGGTCAGGATCGATATACAACTGAGGTAGTACTTCAAAGGTATAGAGGAGAGCTGACAATGCTTGATGGAAGAGGGGGTTCAAGTTCTGATTTTGAAGATTCTGAGGGTTCTTCATCTAACGCTAGCTCTAATGATTCAAGCGCAACAGATACTCAAACACCATCTGATCTAGATGACGAAATACCATTTTGATTCAAATATTTATATAAAATTAGTAATGTAAAATATTAATTATTTTCTAGTTTATTGAAAAGCTTACTAGCTGCATCTATGTCATTTTCAGTCATTCTTTCAGAAAGGTTAAGTGCCTTTATTGATGCGATTGACACCCCAGCTGCAACGGCAAGTTTATAGTATGCTAGAGCTTTTATGAGATCTAAATCTAGACTGTCTCCTGCTTCATAAAATTGCCCTAGTGCGTAGTATGCCTCTGGCCACTTAAGGCTTGCTGCAATAGAGATGTTTTTTAATCCATCCTCAGTCTGCCCAGTTGCTCTTTGGGCAAGGCCAATAAGATAAATCGCTTCGGGGTGTTTGTGTTCAGATGATTCCTTCAAAATTGTAATTACCTCACCTTTATTAACCAGCCCTTCTGCTAGAATACGAGAGTACAGATATTGAACCTGATGCGGTGCCATATTTATGTATGGTTTCCATGAATTTAGTGCATCCACATAATTACCGATTTGATAAGATTCATAGCCATCTAAAATTGACTGAAGAGCCTCTGGCGACAGCTGTCTAGCTCTCGTGGCATCGTCATCAGCAAGAGCTGGTAAGACATGTAACACAACAGCAATAATCGTTAGTTTTAAGGCTTTCTTCATAAGATTTTTTGGATTTTTAGATTTCTTTATCTACCCATTTAATTATTGTAAGCAAATTTATTGATATTTTGATGAAATAAGTCAGAAAATAAGTGTAGAAAATGTTAAATTAATGTAAAATTATCAAATACGAACTCTTTTTTTAGTTTAATTCTTTTCGGTCTTGATACGCAAATATATAAAAGAATTATCAATCATTAGCCTAGGTCAAATTCACTAAGATGGCCATTAAATTCCGGGATTTATGTGACTAACGATACTTTATCACCTTCAGCACGCGATGTGACACCTATAAGTGTAGAGCAGGAAATGCGACGCTCGTATCTCGATTATGCAATGAGTGTAATTGTTTCAAGGGCATTGCCGGATATTCGTGATGGTTTGAAGCCTGTTCATCGCAGGATACTCTTTGGAATGAAAGAGGGTGGCTATACCTCAGATAAGCAGTATCGAAAATGTGCCCGTGTAGTTGGAGATATAATTGGTAAATATCATCCTCACGGTGAATCTGCAGTTTATGATGCACTTGTAAGAATGACACAAGATTTTTCAATGAGTCTTACCCTTCTTGATGGTCAGGGCAATTTTGGTTCAATGGATGGTGATCCTCCTGCAGCCCAACGTTATACAGAGGTACGTTTAGATCATGCTGGAGAAGCTTTATTAGCTGATATAGA